>DAOTWO010000282.1:0-11999 GCA_034435855.1 Thermomicrobium sp.
ACAGCGCTTGCGGCACGCCCGACGGGAGGGGATTGAAAGATTCCGGTACACTGGCAGCCGACCGCTCGGAGGGCAGGCACAATCGCGGAGCGGTCCTAGCAAGGGTCGATTAGGGGGACGACGCGGGCGATGGCAAAGCGGAAGACAGCACTCATTACCGGCATCACCGGACAGGACGGTTCGTATCTGGCGGAATTCCTGCTTGAGCAGGGCTATCGCGTCGTTGGTATGCAGCGCCGCTCGAGCACGGAGACGCTGTGGCGCATTGCACATCTTCTGGACAAAATCGAACTTGTGCAAGGTGATCTTTTAGACCAGCTCTCCTTGATTGAGATCATCCGGGAGTATCAACCGGACGAGGTGTACAACCTGGCGGCGCAGTCATTTGTGCCGACGTCGTGGCAGCAGCCAGTACTGACCGGAGAATTCACGGCCCTGGGAGTGACACGTCTGTTGGAAGCAATTCGGCTGGTGAAGCCGGACGCGAAGTTCTACCAAGCGAGTTCCTCGGAGATGTTTGGCAAGGCGGTCGAAGTACCGCAGAACGAGAAGACGCCGTTCTACCCGCGCTCACCGTATGGGGTGAGCAAGGTCTATGGTCACTACATAACCATTAATTACCGCGAAAGCTATGGACTGTTCGCTGTTTCGGGAATCTTGTTCAACCATGAAAGTCCTCGCCGCAGCCTAGAGTTTGTGACACGCAAGGTGACTCACGGAGCTGCGAAGATCAAGTTGGGGCTAGCGAAGGAGCTCCGGCTTGGGAATCTTGATGCGCGGCGCGACTGGGGCTATGCCCCGGACTATGTCCGGGCGATGTGGTTGATGTTGCAACAGGAACAGCCGGACGACTTTGTAGTGGGGACAGGGAAAACATACTCAGTACGCCAACTGTGCGAGATCGCGTTCAGTTGCGTCGGACTGAACTGGGAGGACTACGTGGTAGTTGACCCAGCACTGTTCCGACCAGCCGACGTTGACCTCTTGGTCGCGGATGCGACCAAGGCGCGGACGGTGCTGGGATGGCGACCCACGGTCAGCTTTGAGGAGATGATCGAGCTGATGGTTGATGCAGATTTACGGCTACTGCGGGGAGATCGCGTTCCGCCGGGGATGGTAGCACCGGTCGTGCGATAAGTAAAACGTTCGACCCCTTGTCGCGAGCGGCAGCACGAGGGGCAAAGGTTTGTTCTCGCTCCGGTCCAAGGAGATCTGACTCAACCTCCATGAGCCCCCTCGGTCGGGCGCCTACGAGGGCTGCGTAGAGGCGGGAGTCTGTGATCCTACCCCGCACTCATCGCCGGGCCACGGGCCGCCGGAGTAGGCCAGTACAGAGCACCCCCGCTCACCTTCTGGCTCACCACTGAAACGGTACGGCTCTGAACGGTGTTTCGGCCGTTGTGTCCCCCACTGGCACAGAGAAGGACAGTACTGTAGGCTCGACGGCAACACGGTTCAGAGCTCACAATTTGGGTATCGGAATGATGGAAGGAGAGAGGCACGCTGGCCAGCGCACCTGAAGGTCAGATCCGGGGGCAGTTACGGATTGTCCGGCTTCTCTCGGCATACTTACCGCTTGGGATTGCCAACTGGCTCATCGAGCAGAGCGCGAGGCGCGTCATCCTCCCTCCTGATATCAAGCGAGAGGACATTCGCATTGACAGTCTCCGTTGTGTTTGGCTCGTCCCTGAGGGGAGCCGAAACGATCGCGTGTTGCTGTACCTCCACGGTGGGGGATTTGTGTTCGGGTTAAGCGGGCAGCATCTTCGCATGGTTGCGGAACTCGCGCGACGATCCGAGCTCCGGGCTCTCCTCGTTGATTATCGGCTGGCTCCGCGTCATCCATGGCCAGCCGCGCTGGAAGACTGCCTGGCAGTGTATCGCTGGCTCCTTGAGCAAGGACTTGCGCCGCAGCACATTGTGGTGGCTGGAGACTCAGCGGGTGGCAACCTTGCGATCACGATGGTGATGGCGCTCCGCGATGCCGGAATCCCGCTCCCCGCTGCTCTTGCTTGCCTGTCTCCGGTCGGCGACCTGGCAGGGCGCAACCAGGAGAGCCGGGTGGCCGGTGATGCAGTGTTGCATCCGCGGGCGATCCGGCGGTTCAACCGGTCGTACGTTGCTGACCACGACCCACGCCATCCGTTGATTTCGCCGCTGCATGGAGACTGGCACGGGCTGCCGCCGCTCCTCATCCATGCTGGTGAGGAAGAACTTCTGCGGGAAGATGCCGAGCGAATCGCGGCTGACGCACGGGCAGCAGGGGTGGAAGTAGAACTCACGATTATCCCTCAGATGTGGCATGTCTGGCAGCTCAACGTGGATCTCCCGCAGGCACAGGAGTCGCTACACGCGATCCCACGCTGGCTTGTGGAGCAACTGAACAGTGCGAACGAGCAAAGGACAGTGCCGACCGACCATACAGGCTGACGTCCGCCCCAGGGTCAACGTTGGACTGCGCTGCCAGGTTTGGCTGGGCGAATACGTGGCGAGAGATCACCGCGGACGATGCCTGAGTATGCGGTGCCCCTCGTGATGAACCAGGGTGATCGTGGGTGCAACCCTGCGCGCTCAGACAGCTGGGCTCGTGAGGTGGCCTCGTCTCCAGGCCGAGGCCAACGATGCTCGCTCAACCGTAGACACATCGGGAGGGACATGCCGCCTTGCCATTACCGCTCCAACGCGGTGAGCGTGCAGCGAAAGCGATTCTGCGCGTAATAGTCACCACGAGAGTACCCCATATTATGAGCCGGAAAATATTTCTTCTCATTTGCGCAAATTGTGAGTCGTCGCTCTCCTTGTGCCTGCTGATCACTCAGGCAGCCCTGTAGCTGTCCACACAGACAGTGTCACAGCACTGTCACGATTTCATACTGCTTGTCAGGCAGGATCAGGCCGGGAGCTCGCGTGAGAGGAGGGCGGCGATGACGGGTATTACCTCGCTGACTGTTCCACGCTGACTGTTCCACGAAGGCCTCGTTCTATTGTCGAACTCCTGGGCACGGAACTTTCGCTACCAGAGGCGCGCTCCATGATTGAGCGGGCACGGCGGATTAGCCGCTTGCCTCCTGGAACTCGGCGCGAGGTCTGGCATGTCGGGGGTATCCGCTGCGAATGGTTAATCCCCGAGCAAGCCGATTCTTCCTGGGTGCTCGTGTATCTCCATGGTGGCGGCTTTGTTCTCGGGCGGACGGCCTTGCATGTTGGGCTCGCTGCGACCTTGGGGCATCTTTGCGCAGCGCGTGTACTACTTCTCGATTATCGACTTGCACCCGAACACCCATTTCCGGCAGCGCTCGACGACGTGACACTGGTGTACCGGGCATTGCTTGCGGCCGGTTGGGGGCCACACCGCATCACCATAGCGGGAGATTCTGCCGGCGGCAATTTGACACTCGCGACACTGCTACGCCTGCGCGACGCTGGTTCTCCGCTGCCCGCCGCAGCAACGTGTCTCTCCCCAGTTGTCGACCTTGCTGATTCAGCGGAGCGTAGCCGAAACGGGCGCGACAGGTGGCTCCGGCCAGAAGTCGTGACACTGTTTCATGAGGCCTACGTGCGGGGCCAAGATCCGCGTCACCCACTCATCTCTCCGGTGTACGGGGACCTCCGCGGACTTCCACCATTGGTGATTCACGCCGGCGGCGAGGAACTGCTCCGGGACGATGCCGAGCGGCTGGCAACCGCGGCCCGGGCAGCAGGCGTTCGTGTGGAGCTGGCGATCTACCCTGGGATGTGGCATGTTTGGCAATTGAGCTTGGAACGCCCAGAAGCACAGGAGTCACTGCAGACGATCGCGCGGTTCTTACGGCAGCACGTGTGGGCAGCGGTGTAAGCCGCACGGAACTCCTTCCGGTTGACGCGGTCAGGAGCGCAGGGGCAAGCCTCAGAGTGCCAATACCGGCGCCGCTGGATCACTCGTAGCGGCGTCGTTTTCCCACGTGGTCTTCTGCCATTCGGGCGCCTCAAACCCGGCCAGGAGCGGGCTCGTTCCCTCAGCCGGCCGGAGCACGACAAGTGCTCGGATTGCGCGCGTCATGGCGACGTAGGCAGCGCGACGCCAGAGGGCCACGACTTCGCGAAGCTCATCAGTCTCAATGTCAGACCAGCCGACCGGCGGCGGCTGCCAATCAGGCATCAGAACCACGACAAGTGGAAACTCGAGGCCTTTGGCGTTGTGCCAGGTCAAGACTTTCACGGAGGGGTTGGCGGAAAGTGGTTGTCCACGCGTGACAATCTCGGTCGTGAAGCCAGCAGCACCGAGCGCAGAAACAACCTCTTGCGCAAGGTCGTTCTTTGGGACAAGAACGGCGGCATGGCCTGGCGTGAGTCGCAGCGCGGCGAGCTGCTCGGCAAGCACCTTTGGGAGGGCCTGACCCCAGGTATCCCAGTTGGAGAGCAGGACGACCAGCGGCTGGCTCCGCCCGGTCTGCTTGCGGTGGTCGAGAGGTGGATGATGGTCAGCTGTGCCACGCATCGGAATAGCCTGGAGGTAGGCCTTGGCTGCGGCGAAAATTTCTGGGGTTGACCGTTGATTCGTTGAGAGGGAGATCTGTTGGCAGTTGGGCAACTCGTCGCGCAGGAGTTCCCAGCGAAATCCGCGGAGGTAGACGGACTGGCCGACATCACCGACAAAAACGAGAGCACCTGGATCGCGGCAGAGCTCCCGCACAAGACGCAACGCGACCAGACTCAGGTCATGGACTTCGTCAACGATGACGGCATCGTACCGTTGTTGATCCGGGTTCTGGCGTAGGATATCCAATGCCAGCTGCCGGCGCTCCTCGAGGAGGTAAAGGTCTTGCTCACGGAGCAGGTCACTGAGCGCTTCGTAGACACGCCAGACCGCCTCACGCTGGGTCGCATTCAACCCGACCTGTCGTCCGGTGCGATCAGCCTTCAGATAGTCTTCGAGGGAAACGAGCCCGCGGCCGAGGATCACTTCCTCAATTTCTGTGCTGAGATAGAGGTCCGTGATACGCCGAATTGAGGAGGCGAGCGCTCGGTCACGCCGCGGATCCGGAGAGAGCGGGCGCTCGAAGGCACGGGATCGGGCTTGCCGGAGCAAGATGCGGACTTGCTCATCGCGGGCCATCTCGACGTCCGGTGTCAGGCCAGCGACGAGTCGGTCGAGTGTGTCCACGGTGAGCGAGAGGCGATCGGCGGGTGGGAGGTGGCGCTCGGCGAGACGCGTCAATGTCTGGGCAAGCGTGCGAGTAAAAGTGACGAAGAGCACGCGTGGGTCTTCATTCCCGCTCGCTTGAGCACGTTCCCGTAGGACCGAGACGGCGAGGAGTGCAAGGACTGTCTTCCCGGTACCAGGAGCCCCAGTGATGAGATACGGGCCCGGGCTGGAGCGGATACGCTCGAGCGCCTTTTCCTGGCTCTGGTCGAGGAGATACTGGAGCGGAGCGTCACCTTGCAAAAGATCAAGCAGGGATAGCTCTGACTTCAGCACATAGACCGGGTCGTCCAGTGTGTCGTCGAGTGTCTTGCCACAGGCGAGATCGATCAGTCGTTCGGCCAAGCCGGGAGGGAACGTTTGCAGGAGTTCCAGCAGTTGCTCCTCGGTCTGGCAGGACAGGAGTGCAGGCCATCGCTCGCGGGGCACGTTGAGGCGTTCGAGGTCTGGTTCAGTCAGCAGTCGGGCAAGTGGGCGCGTGGAAGAGATCTCGGGCGAGCCTTGGTCGAACGAGGGGAAGGGCTTGTTCTCTCCGGTTGCGGAGGGAAGTGATTCTGCCGGATCCGGTTCGATGATCAGGGTTGGAGGATCGTCAAAGGTGAGTGACTCCTGCCGGTAGGCATCTTTTCGGTGCTCGACACCGAGGAGGACAACAACGCAATCGTTCCGAATGCGGTAGAAGACGCGATAATCGCCAACCCGCAGACGGTACACGTCGTGGTACTTCTCGAGACGTCGCTTGTGATCTGTCCCATCGGGGTGGGGATCAGCGCGGAGTTCCGGGAGCTTCCGGATGAGGCGTTCTTGATTTGCGCGTGAGAGGACGGTGAAGGAATTCAAGAACGTCTGTGAGGCTGCGAGCGTGTACTCGGAGCACATGGCACGCCCTCAGGGGATAGAATCTCAGGTCGTTGGTCGGAGTGTTGTCACTCGCCGTCAAGTTGTCAACTGTACGGACAGAGCAGCCCGTCCCGCGTGCAACACGGGACGGGCTGGACAGGGCCGGAGCAAGTCCGGCACGGGTTCTCAAGCTGGTGGAAGGTCGAAGTACACCGTTTTGGTCTGGGTGAAAAATTCTAGGGCGGCCCGCCCTTGCTCACGTGAGTAGGAACTTGAGGCTTTCATACCCCCGAAGGGGACGTGTGGCTCGGCACCAGCCGTCTCCGAGTTGATATGGACGACACCAGCCTGAATCGCTCGGGCGAACTGGAAGGCTCTGCGGATATCTCGCGTCACGAGAGAGGCGGAGAGACCATAGGGGACGCCATTCGCAATCTCGATCGCCTCGTCGAGACTGCGAGCCCGGATGATTCCGACGACCGGGCCGAAAATTTCCTCCTGGGCAATGCGCATTCCTGGCTCGACGTCGGCGAAGACCGTGGGAGCAACAAAATAGCCGTAGCGTAGGTCACCCTCGGCGAGCTCGTGGCCGCCGGTCAGCAATCGAGCCCCTTCCTGCTCGCCGATCTCGATGTAGCCGAGCACGCGCTGGCGCTGCTCCTCTGAGACCAGCGGCCCCATGTAGACCGTGGGATCGATGCCGGGGCCGACCTTGAGTGAGCGAGCGCGCTCGACCAGCTTCTGGGTGAAGTCACGCAGCAGGGGCTCGAGCACAATCACGCGCGAGGTCGCAGTACATTTTTGACCGGTCGACCGGAAAGCGCCCGACGTCGTCAGCTCGACAGCGAAGTCGAGGTCGGCATCCTCGGCGACGATGACCGGGTTTTTGCCGCCGAGCTCGAGCTGCACCTTGGCACCACGCGCACTGGCGATCTGGTACAGGTGACGACCGACAGCGTTCGAGCCGGTGAAGGTGATCGCGTTCACCTTGGGGTGCCGGGCGATCGCCTCGCCGACGACCGAGCCGGGGCCGTGGACGAGGTTGAGCACGCCAGGCGGTAATCCGGCCTCGATGAAGACTTCGACGATGAGGTGAGCGGTCAGCGGCGTGAGTTCAGCTGGCTTGAAGACGGCGGTATTCCCAAAGGCGAGGCAAGGGGCAAGCTTCCAAAGGGGAATGGCGACAGGAAAATTCCAGGGAGTAATCACACCGACGACTCCGAGCGGAACGCGCTCAGTGTAGAGGAAGGTGTCAGGATTGGTGGCCGAGTAGACCTCCCCGAGAGCTCGGAGCGGCTCGCCAGCGAAGTAGCGAAGGATGGCGACGCCGCGCAGGACTTCGCCGACACCTTCGCCAATGGTCTTCCCTTCCTCGCGAGTCAGGGCTTCGCCGATCTCCTGTGCACGCGCCTCCAAGATATTGGCTGCTTTGTGCAAGATTGCGGCACGCTGGGGACCAGAGAGACGGCTCCAGGCCGGGAAGGCAGCCACTGCGGCCTCGACAGCACGATCGACGTCAGCCGTGGTGGAACGCGGGAACTCACCAAGCACCACTCGCGAATCGGCTGGGTCAACATCTGGGCGATACTCACCGCTGCTTGGCTCAACCCACTCACCGCCAATGTAATTCCGGTAGCGACGGACCGCACCAGCCGACATCCACCACCTCCTCGCTTACCCTGATCGCTGTTCCACAGACCCCGCCGACAGGCTCTCCTGCAGAGGGCGTTGATGTCCACCCGCCGCAGGAGGTGTCAACTCTTCAATGAGATCAGCCTCGGCACCCCAGCCGCTGGGCAACCGAGTCACCACTGGCAGCCCGACCGCCGTGGCCAGGCTGCTGGCAACCGGATCCGGAGTGACCACAAGGACTTCGACATCGTGCTCCAGCGCATTGCGGCTGACCGTTTGGAGATACGGTAGGTCATCCCAAGTGAGAGTCGCGTGCGGAACGAGAAGCAACACGTCACGGCGCGCTGGTGCAGTGATCCACTCGGCAAGCCGAGGCAGGAGCGTGCGGTCGCGCACGGTGACGATCTGCCGCGGTGGCGGGTGACGCAGCTCTTCAAGAACGGTCAGAAAGATGATCTTCAGTGCTGCCAGAACAGGCACAGCAAGGAGCAAGCCCAGGATTCCGGCGACGCTTGCGCCGGCCAGAACCCCAAAGAGAACCACAACCGGATGCAACCGCACAAAATGCCCGACCAATTGAGGGATAACAAAATGGTCTTCCAGCACGCGGAGGACGAGATAGACGAGTGCCACCACGACCGCAAGCTGGAGCGACGACCACCCGAACGGTGCGCTTCCTTGAGTGAGGGCCACGCTGACCGCAATGGAGCCTGCTGTCCAAGGCCCCACGAAGGGAATCAACTCGAGGAGACCGGTGGCGATGGCGAGAGCGAGCCGATATTTCACCTGCAAGATGCTGAGGGCGATGTAGGTGGCTGTAGCCATGAGGAAGAACAGCACCAGCTGGGCTCGGACGTAGGCGCGGAAGGTTCCGTCAACCTGACCGAGAATGCGGCCGACCGTTCGTTGGTGACGACGCGGCGCCAGTGCGCGCAGTCGTGTGACCAGGGTACGACCCTGGAGGAGTCCATAGAAGCTGACGAGGAAAAAGACAAAGGATTTGATCAGTGCCTCGAAAGTCGCGAGAACAAGCGGGACTGCTTCTTGACTAAAGCGAGCAGTCAGCGACTGGGCGAGAGTGTCGAGTCGAGAAACCAGTGCGCGTGTATCGATCACGAACTCACCGAAGCGGAGTTCGGGCGTGCTGGCCAGTCGGCGATCAATCGCTTCAATAACCTCGGGAATCGTACGGACGAGGGCACGCAGTTGCTGTCCAAGTGAGGGAGCGATGAGCATCCCACCGACGACAAGCGCTGTTCCGAGGAACACATAGAGCGCCAGAACGACGAGGGCACGCGGGAAGTGCGTCCGGCGTTCAACCCAGTCAACGAGGGGATAGACCAGATAGGCAAAGACAGCTGCGACAATAAATGGGGTGAGGATATGCGCGAGATGGAGCAGCGTATAGCCTGATAGGAGCGCAAGAAGCGCAGTCAGAACAAGAAGCTCACGGGACTGACGGATCCGATCGAGAAGCTGCATACCGTTCGTCTTGCCCCGTTCACGTGTGGCGCTGCGTCCATCCGCTCGCTGGTCGCGGAAGTCCGCTCTGGAGAAGGATTCTACCAGTCCTCGCGTCCTTGTTCTCCCTCGTTCCGTATCGGCGGGCGATCGGCAACACCGCAAGAGACAAGTTCACAGCCGTAGCGCCGAGAGTTCTAGAGACGGCATCGTGTGTCGCCTCGGTCGATCTGACCGTACCGGAACCGTTGCGGAGAAGCAGGGCGCGAATCAGGCACGCGGCAGAGAAGAGTTAGGGAATACGCCGGTGCCTGCTTACCGAGCAACCGGTCGCGGCCGTGGCAACAGACCACTCGTCGCGAGTGCAAGAAGCGTGAGAACAAGAGCGAGGAGGAACACTGCAGGGAAACCGAAGCGGTCAACCACGACACCGCCGAGCATTGGGACAAGCGCAACAATTCCCAGGATGGAGTTTGTAGTCCCGACCAGGGTCGGACGTTCGTCTGGTCGAGCCAACTCCAAGACTGCGGTGAAGTTGGCGAGCATCTGCGCTGAGAGGGTCGCACCGTAGGCGACGAAGACCACGGCAAAAGCAAGGAAAATTACCCGCTCGGAGTTACCCGCAAGGGAAGCGATGCGCTCCCACGTGGCCAAGGGGTGCACCCCGAGCGCAATGAGCGGCATCAAGAGTCGAACGAAGGTAGCGAGCTGGAGGAGTTGGCGGTTACCCCAGCGCTCGACGACCCAGCCCCACAGGGGGTTCGTGAGCACCCGTGCAATTGCTGAGAGTGCGAGGTAGAGGCCAACCGTCGCGGCCGGGACACCGAGGATGACCTGAGCGTAGACGATAAAGAAGGGATCAGCGATGGTCGAGAGAGCAAGCAGGGAACGGAAGAGTAAGAAGCGGCGCACAGAACGACGGACGAGAAGCTTTGGGAGTTCTTCAAGCCACTCCCGTAAGGGGCGTACGCGGTGAGGCATCGGGCGCTCCACAATCCAGAGCGTCGTGTAGGCAGCCAGAGCGAGCGCGGCGAAGGAGCTGGCAAACAGGACAGCAAAGCCGCTCACGTCGGCAGCGAGGGCACGCTGGACGATGAGTCCGGCGAGCAAGGCGAGGAGTGAGCCCCACAGGTTGCGCTGGCTGAAGAAAAACCCGCGGCGATCAGCGGGGATAGCGCGGGCAGAGAGCTCCACGAGAGGGACAAAAGCGAAGCCGGCAGCCAGGTTGTAGGCTGCATAGCAGAGGAAGAAGACAAGGAGGAGGCGCCCACTTGGCTCGATCCCACCGGCCAGCACAGCGGCAGCGAGGATGCCGATGGCCAGAGCGCGGGCGACGCCGCCCCATGCCGCCCAGGGCAGCTGCCGGTGGCGCCCTTCGACGAGTGCTGCGGCGAGTGCCTGCGGCAGAAACCACAGGCCGACACTGAGTGCTGGAACGAGACCAATAAGGACCGCATTATCGGTCAAGCGAGCCACGAAGAGGGTGAGGACCAGCACCGGATGGATGAGCGCATCGCCGAAGAGGAGCAGCCCGCCATTCGCGACACCGAAGAGAAAGCTCTGGCGAACCCGCCGTTGCTCACGTGGTGTGAGTGGTGGTGCAACACGTTCATTGGGCACAACGGGTTGGGATGCCGTTGTCTTGGGCATGATCGGGATAGACTCCGCCTCTCCATCCGCGAATCGCTTTCGGGCTCATCCTACCGCACGCTCCCTGGTCAGACGAGATCGTCACACATTCGCCAGCGGAAGCACCGCATGGAGACGATTTCCGCGACGACCTCGAGAGATGGACCGGCATCCAATCGGCGGGGCGTCGACAGTCAGCCGAGAGGGAAATACGGGCGGCCTGGAAAGTGAAGCCTCCGGAGAACAGTGCGCATCCCGGATGTTCGGAGGATCGTCGCTTCGCTTCTCATCTCACAGAAATCCGAAGGCTAGAGAAAGGTATCACGTGCCCAGCCGGGAAGAGCGCAGTAACCACCTTTAGAGAGGCATCATAGACCAGGAGCGCAGGACAGGAGCACCAGGCCAGGATGGTTTTCCTTCAACGCTCCGCCAGACAAGGAATCATGGAGCTTCACCACGACTGGACCACACGCCTGCTGCGCATAATAGACTTTCCGATTGGGGTTCGGTGCCCCTCGAAGGAAGGGGATGTCACACATTGGTAGCCTACCCGGGAACCCAATAGCCAAACCTGGGACGAGCCACTGCAGCACGTTCTCCCGGCAGCGCTCAAAGGAATGCCCAGGGTTATGCTCAAGTACAGCCACGGAAGAATCGTGGTGGAAGGAGCAGACGTGCTGAGGCCACTCCATCGCTGGGAACATCAGGATCGCCCGCTGCACCGCCGCGATTTGGCTCCTGACCCGCTCGAACAGTTCTTGCGCTGGTACCGAGAAGCAGAAGAGGCAGAGTTGCGATACCCCAATGCGATGGCACTGGCGACAGCGACACGCGACGGTCGGCCGTCGGTGCGGATGGTTCTGTTGCGCGGAGCCGACGAGCAGGGCTTTGTCTTCTACACCAACCTTGAGAGCCGGAAGGGACAAGAGCTCGCGGAGAATCCTCGCGCGGCCTTGCTCTTCTACTGGGAACCACTGGAACGACAAATACGCATCGAAGGCCATGTCGAACTGGTCAGCGACGCCGAGGCGGACGAGTACTTCGCGACGCGCCCATACGGTTCACAGATCAGTGCCTGGACATCTGCGCAAAGCCAGCCGATTGCCTCGCGCGAGGAACTCGAGCAGCGCCACCGCGCTTTCGCCGAGCGGTTTCCAGAGGGCGCCGTCCCACGACCACCGTTTTGGGGCGGCTTTCGCGTCCGGCCAGTGGTGTACGAGTTCTGGCAGGGCCGACCCGATCGGCTCCACGATCG
>DAOTWO010000283.1:0-24191 GCA_034435855.1 Thermomicrobium sp.
GCGAACCACTGCAGTGCCCCACCGCTACCCAGAAGCAGCAAGACCAGCTTATTGCACGTGGGGCAGCCAACGGCAAAGTAGGTGGCAATGGTGCCAGCGGCAAGCCGACGCTCCGGAAGCGGGCAGGCAGCGGGCCAAGCGTAGGTAGCAGCCAGCGCCGTGGCCAGCACGACTGTGATGCCAAAAACGAGATAGTCGACCGTGTCAGGTGGAATCATCCGCCCGAAGATCGGGTTCGGCACGAGGGCAGTGGGTACACCAATGACCAGCACCGTCAGGGCGGCACCGAGGATTGCGTAGAGTACGACGCGTAAGACACTTGGCTGCACTGAGGATTCCTCCCATCAACCCATCGGAGTGTACCAACCCGGTAGGCGGTATTCATGATACGCTGCTCTACCGACTATGGTTGGAGGGAGGAGGACGGTGGCTGTTCGGTGGTCGGAGGCGCTGGCTGCCTTGCGCTTCCGTGACTTCCGCCTACTCTGGGCCGGGCAATTTGTCTCCATGCTTGGCACACAGATGCAGACAGTCGCGCTGAGCTGGCTTATGTATGAGCTGACTGGCTCGCCGGCCCAGCTCGGTGGTATCGCGCTGGCGCGCGCAATTCCGACGATCAGCCTCTCACTGTTCGGCGGGACACTGGCCGACCAAGTGGATCGCCGGAGACTCTTGCTGGTGACGCAGACGATTGCGGCGGCGTTGTTGGCCGGCCTTGCCGTCTGTGTCAGCTTGGGGTGGACAGCAGTACCACTGTTGTACGCCTTTGCTTTTGCTTCTGCCGCGGCGATGGCGTTCGATGCACCAGCCCGACAGGCCCTGATTCCGGCGTTAGTTCCACGCGAGCGATTGGCGAACGCCTTGACACTGAACGTACTGGCGTGGGACGTTGCGGCGGTCGCTGGACCTGCACTTGGTGGCCTCGTGATCGCGCGGCTGGGAGTTGCGGCAGCGTTCTGGGCTGATGCGCTGAGTTATTTCGCTGTCGTGGCTGCTCTCCTGCTGATGCGGCGCGACATTCCGATTCCCCAACCGGAACGGCGTGGTTGGGAAGCGTTTACGGATGGTCTCGCCTTCGTGCGGCGACGGCCCGTCCTCTGGCAGCTCATGCTGCTCGACTTCTTTGCTGTTGTTCTGGCATCTGCGACGGGGCTCCTGCCAGTCTTTGCCCGGGACGTACTCGGAGTGGGACCGGAAGGCCTCGGGCTCCTTTTTGCCGCGCCGAGTATCGGCGCTATTGCGGGAGCAGCTCTTTTTGCGTTCCTTTCAATGCCGAAGCATCCCGGGCGAGTGATGGTTTGGGTGGTTGTGGGGTACGGTGCGTCCCTTGCCTTCTTCGGAGTGAGCCGCTCGTTCTGGCTCTCCCTCACGCTGCTCGCTCTCTCTGGTGGGCTTGATGCCGTTAGTATGGCGCTACGGCATACCGTCCGGCAGCTGGCAACGCCGGATGCCTATCGTGGCCGGATCGGTGCACTCGCCTCGGTCTTTGCTGCTGGTGGGCCACGCCTGGGGCAGTTCCAAGCGGGTCTCCTTGCCAGCGTTGTGGGGCCAGCGGGTGCGATGGCGTTGGGTGGGATCGGATGTGTCATGGTCGCGCTCGCGAGTCGCTGGTGGGCGCTCGATCTGTGGCGATACCGCGGTGAGGAACTCACTGAGGTGCATCCCGCGAGAATGCGCGGTAAACACAGCAACGCTCCGGCAGGCATACGGTCAGGAACGCTGTCCGATTTGGGAAGAAAGTCCTAATGGTGACTGACGAATGGTCGAGTAAGATGGAAGTACGTTCGGTGGAACCGAGATCACTTGCGCCGGGAAATGAGGCGACAAACGTGGAGAGGTCGAGCGATCTCAACCTGATCATTATCGACCAAGATCCAGTGCGACGAGCTGCCGTGGTGCGCTTGGCAGAAGCACTTGGGGTCGACCAAGTGGTGACGCTGGAGGAATGGCCTGAATCGTTCACTGCTGCATGCGCTGAAAAACCGACCGTTGTTCTGGTTGATGGAGCGCTGCTCAGCCGTCACGCGCTCGACCTCTCGACCCAGGCACGGTCCGGGCTCTTGTTCGTGGCGATGGTGCACAGTGAGTCAGGGACGACGCCGGAGTTTTTGGCCGCTGGCTTTGGTGCAGTGCTGTACGACCCGATCACAGTCGTCGACCTGGAGCGGATCGTCGCATTGGCCAAGTCGGTGCTGGCGCGGGAGCGCGATCGGGAGCGGCGTCAGCTCATCAAGCTGCATGCGTTGCGGCAGGTGGAAGCCGACCTCACCTTGCTGGCTGAACTGACCCCCGAGTGGTTGATGCAGAGTCTTCGGCTTCTGCAGAGAATTCTCGAGGTTCCGGCGTTGGCGGTGTGGCGGGTCGACTGGGAGAACGACATGCTTCTCAATGCAGGGGCCGTCGACCTCCCAGCGACGTTTGTGCGTGAGATCGAGCGACAGGCGCATGGGCGAGCGGCGGAGCTCGTGCACCGAGTCCTGGAGTCAGCTGTCCGGCCTGTCGATATGCGAGAAGGATCGAACGACGAGCGAGTGGTCACGGCTGCGGAAATCCGCCGCGAGACCGGGCTCGAGGCAGGGGTGGTAGTGCCGATCCGGCGTGCTGGACGGGTCGTTGCCTTGCTCTCGGTCTATCTCCGGCGGATGGGGGATTTTGACCGTGCCGATGTGCAGTTGTACGACTCGGCAGCCGAGGCGTTGGCAGTGGCCTGGACAGTCGCTGAAACTCGTCGGGAACTCCTCTTGAACCAGCAACTGTATCGTGCGCTTGTTGAGGAGCAACCGGTTGGGATTGTCCTGTGCGCAATCGATGGAAGTGTGCGGCTGGCGAACGGTTCGGCGGCTCGGCTTCTTGGCTATGAGCGACCGGAGCGCCTCATTGGTGTACGACTGCCAGAGGTGGTCCGAACTCTTGCTCCACTACCATGGGACGAGTGGTGTCAGCGTCCGGTCGGGGCACCATCTGTTGGAGCGGTCATCCCGGTGTTGTCCCTTGACAAGCGGTATCGGATTCTTGAGTTCCATGCGCGGATTGTCGAACTTCCTGGAACCGGTGCACGGTGGGAGCCGCAGGTACAGCTTGTCCTTCAGGACGTGACGCTGGAACGGCGCCGCCTGATGGAGCTTGAGCTTCTGCACGATTTGACGCGGATGGTTGGTGAGGATCGCAATCTCGATGCGGCCTTTCAGATGGTGGCTGATCGATTACAACGGGAGTTCGGCTATGGGCTGGTCGGCTTAGCCCTGCTCAGCCCAGATGGATCGCGCTTCGTGGGGCGGGCAGTTCGCGTGGAAGGCGGGCTGACCTACAACGAATGGCGAGCCGATCGTGGGGTGACCGGTCGAGCGGTTCGGGAAAACCGCGCCCAGTTCGTTGTGGATGTGCGCCAGGATCCGGACTACTTCGATCCACAGCCTGATCTCCAAATGGAGAGCGAAGTGGTGGCAGTGCTCCGCCGGAACGGCGAGCCGATTGGTGTCCTTAACATCGAGAGCAGGAGGGGACACCGGCTTGACCAGGAGGATCTCCGGTTGGCACAGAATATTGCCGTACATCTGGAGCTCCTGATGCGTCAAGTGGAACTGACGGAGCAGCTGGAGCGCCAGGCACTGAGTGATCCGCTGACGGGATTACCGAACCGGCGTGCGTTGCTTGAGCACCTAAGACGTGCACTCCGCGAGCGCCGGGTGGAGAGCGTAGTGGTGATCCTCATTGATTTTGACGGATTTAAGACGCTTAACGACGAGAAGGGGCATCTCTTTGGAGACTTGATGCTACAAGCGGTGGCGCAACGCCTCGCGCAGTCGCTGCGTCCCAGTGATCTCGTCGCGCGCTACGGGGGTGACGAGTTCGCGGTGGTGCTCGCTGACATGAATGTCCAGGCGGCGGAAGAAGTGGCGGAGCGACTGCGACAACGGATCGCAGGTTCCCCGTTCCAGGTTCACGACCAGCTGGTCAATCTGACCATTTCGCTGGGCATCGCCGTCTCTCCACAGCATGGCGATACGCCAGACCTGCTGCTTCGTGCAGCCGACGAAGCACTGTATGCCGCCAAGCGGCGCGGCGGGAATGCGGTTGCGCTCGCTGGCAAGCAGACGGCGCATTAATGTGTCACGGCAGCTCAAGTAACTCATGGGGAGAGGCGGTAAGTCGTTCTGCGCCTTCTCCTGTGATGAGAACGACGTCTTCAATGCGGAGTCCCCAGCGGTTTGGAAAGTAGACGCCGGGCTCGTCGGTCACGACCATCCCGGGCTGCAGCATCTCCCGGTTGCCTTGGACGAGATACGGAGGCTCGTGAACGCTGAGCCCCAGTCCATGCCCGAGGCGGTGAATAAACGCTTCGGCGAGGCCATGTTGGGCGAGCACCTCACGGGCGATCTGGTCGATCTCCTCGCAGGGCACGCCAGGACGCATGGCTGCGAAGGCAGCCTGCTGTGCTTCAAGCACGGCCTCGTACGCGGCTGCGAAATCGGGGTCGCGGAGCGAACCAGCGACCGGCGTCCGCGTCATGTCTGCGTAGTAGCCTTGGTATGGACCTCCAATGTCGATGACCACAGGATCACCAGGTTGGACGATGCGATCACTGGTCGAATGGTGCGGTGAGGCGGCGTTCGGGCCGCTGGCGACGATACAGAATTCGACATAGTCAAGTCCCGCTTCGAGTAGCAGTTCGGTCAGACGCCACGCGATCTGCTGTTCTGTTCGCCAGACGAGCTGCTCGCTCGCGCAGAAGCGTGCCCAGGCGGCGTCGACGCGAGCGACGGCCTCGCGGAGGAGGGCCAGTTCAGCAGGGCTCTTGACGATGCGGAGGGTCTGGAGCAGAGGGCTGACACGGACGAAGCGGCGATTCGGCAGTCGCTCCTGGAGAGGGAGGAGAAATGCGGCCCACAACTCATCGTTGACGCCGATTGTGTGTGCAGCGAATCGTTCGAGCTGAGACGCGAGAAGTTGAAGAGGATCTTCGCCGTCCTTCCAACGCAGTACTGTGCCAACACCCACCTCTGCGAATCGTGGCGCTTCGAGTTCTGGAACGACGAGAACTGGCTCACCGTCGCAGGGAAGCACGAGCGCGAGCAGTCGCTCACTCGGGTTTGCTGGTTGCCCAGTGAGATACCGGAAGTCTGCAGAGGGACCAATGAGCGCGGCATCGATACCATGCTCGGCAAGGAGCGAGCGTGAGCGGGCGAGTCGGTGCTCAAGTTCAGTGCGCATACATGACCCCCTGCTTCTACGATGGGAAACGATAGATGCGCTGGGCATTCCCGTAAAGGAGCAAGGTGGCATCCGTCTCAGCGTCGGCGAGCGTGAAGAGCCCCTCATCGATCAATGCGCCGAAGGCACGGACGATTGCGTGGCGCCAGATCCGTGCGACGAACCATTGGCGCTCTGGAAGGAACTGGCCACCCGTAGAGGCGAGCAGCTTGGTGGTGGGGACACTCGCGAGGAGTTCGCGCAACAGCGCCGGTGCCTCGCTCGGACGGCTCAAGAATGCTGGACCAGGATCAAGGTACAGGTGCGGATAGCGGCGGGCGAGGACGAGTGCGTGCGGATGCAGGCGAACGGCACTCACGAAGACAAGCGGGACGTGCTGATAGCGTGGTTCATCGAGAACGATCTGAAAGAGCGACGGATCGTCTGCGTGGGGATCTCGGGCTGATCCCTGAGCCAGGAGAATCTGGAAGGGAAGGCTCAGTTCTGCGGCGACCTCGAGCGCGACCCAGAACAGTGCGGAGAGGAGTCTCCGATGCTGCAGCTGCCCAAATGAGCCGGCGTCGATCTCGGCGCGGACTTCGTGAAACGAGCGGTCGGCCGTGGCGACATCCACCGGCTGGATGGCGAGCGACGTTCGCTGCGGAAAGTCGCTGACAAAGCCGAGCGCGCCGCGACCGACTGCCTCGGCGAGGGATTGCGCGAAAAGGGTACGGAGTTCGTCCCAGGAGGAGCAGTGCGGGAGGAGCCGTTCGGCAAGCGACTCGATCGGAACGAGAGATCCGACGGGGCGTTGGATGATCGCTGCCCACTCGGTAGGGGAGCGGGTCATTTCGTCTTCGGCAACGATGGCACAACAAGGGCCAAGGCGCGCGTCATCCGCGAGGACCCGTTCGTACTCGTCAAGAGAGCGTTCAGCACGGGCGGCAAGGACAGCTTGTTCGGTCGGGTCGCAACCAAGGAGTTCAGCGAGCCAGCGAAGTGCGAGGCGATAGGGAAGCGTAAAAGGAGCCGAGCGCTGAGCGTCCGGCAGAGCGTCAGGCAGGAAGCAACGGTGGAAATATCCGGCAGGGATGCGGGAAGCAAGCCGCTGGGGCGGGGTGCAGGAGTGATCGAAGAGCGGTCGATCGGCTAGCCGCTCGTGGAGCCAATCGCGTGCGGACATATCCCAACTCCCTTCCCGTCCCACGCATCTCACTGCGCAGCGTGTTCCACAAGGAATGTCCGAAGCACGGCAGCATTTCGCCGACCTCATGGTACACTGCGGGATGCTGGAGGTGGCCAATGATCGAGCGTTCGCAGGGTCGAGTCCCCCTGGCTGACCGTGACGATTGGCAAGCGCAACTGGAGTCGCTCTACGCCATCTCGGTCGAAATTGCCGGATTGCGGGAGCTCGGCGCGGTCATGGACCGGGCGCTCGAGTATTGCTTGGCACTGACCGCGTCCACCTTCGGCTTCGTGGGGCTGGTCGACGGACCCGAGACGATGGATGTGGCCGCAATCCGCGGCTTCGTGCCAGATCGTCCAGATTTTTATGAGCGTTTTCGGAAAATTCCGATTCGGCGAACGATCTTCGGCATCGTGATCCTCGAAGGTCGGCCGAATATTTCCAACGATGTACGCAACGATCCGTTGCATCGTGGTGCACCGCGCGGCCATCCGCCGGTAGAGACGTTTCTTGGCGTGCCGCTGAGAGCGCGGGAGCAGACGATCGGAATGATTGGGGTTGCCAATCGTCCGGGTGGATACGATGCGGGGCACGAGCGTCTTTTGAGTACCTTTGCGAATCAAGTAGCGGTTGCGATCGAAAATGCGCGTCTGTACGAGCGGCAACGGCAAATGATCGCGGATCTCCAACAACTGCACGCGCGGCTCGACGCAGCCCGGGTGGAAGCGCTGCTCCACCAGGAGCGCAACCGGATCGCAGCGGAACTCCATGACCGGGTGGCACAGATGATGTTCGGAATTGGGATCGAGGCGACCTGGTGTCGCGAGCAGCCAGGTGTACCAGAGCCAGTGCGACGG
Source organism: Thermomicrobium sp. (assembly GCA_034435855.1). Classification (GTDB taxonomy): domain Bacteria; phylum Chloroflexota; class Chloroflexia; order Thermomicrobiales; family Thermomicrobiaceae; genus Thermomicrobium. The sequence continues at coordinate 7,234 of DAOTWO010000283.1, forward strand.
AGCCTCGATCGTATCCGCGAGTTCGCGGCCCGCGGAGCGGCCGAAGTGCGCCGGGTGGTGTACGACCTGGCGGAGTTCCCGGAGAGTGGGCGGGAACTGGTCGAAGAGCTCCGGCGGCTTGTGGAGGCGTACCGGAGCGAGGAGTTGCAGGTCGAGCTGGTCCTTGAAGGGAAGCCGCGACGTCTCCCACATGCTCTGGAGGATACGATCCTCCTGATCGCGAGCGAGGCACTCACCAATGTCCGGCGTCATTCCGAAGCGGATCTGGCGATCGTGAGCCTGCACTTCACTGACCACACGGTGACGCTGGTGGTCCAGGACAACGGACGAGGCGTGCCCCCAACGTTGCTCACCCAATGTGCCAACCAGCTTGGGCATGTGGGGCTACGATCGATGCGGCGCCGGGCTGAGTCAGTGGGGGGTGAGCTGCACCTGCAAAACGGTGAAGACGGTGGTTTTGTGGTCCGGGTCGTGATACCGGCGGAACCACGATGGTAGGTGAGCAAATATGAAGGAGAGACCGCTCCGCATCGCGATCATTGACGATCACGAGATTGTGCGCAGCGGGGTCAAGCATATCCTGGAAGGAGACCCAGAGTTCGAGGTCGTCGGCGAGGCGGCGGATGGGCCGAGCGGAGTGGCGATGGTGGATACGCTGCGGCCTGACGTCGTGATCGTCGACGTGCGCTTGCCTTCGATGCAGGGTGATGACGTGTGCCGTCTCATTCGAGAACGCGTTCCCGGCGTGCGCATCCTGATCTTGAGCGCCTTTGGTGAGGACGAACTGGTTTACCGGTGTCTGGTGTCAGGGGCACAAGGGTACGTTTTGAAGGATATTGTGCACTTTGACTTAAAGGAGAGCCTCAAGGCGATCGCTCGTGGCGAGGCAGTGCTCGATCCGCGCGTGGCGACAGCTGTCATTGAACGGCTACGAAGCCGTGAAACTCCGAGCGAGGTACCCCTCTCGCCGCACCAGCTCTCGGTGTTGCGTCTGATGGCGCAAGGGCTTTCTAACCGCGAGATTGCTGAACGGTTATTCCTGAGCGAGAACACTGTGAAAGGATACGTCCAAGAGGTGTTGCGCCGCTTGGGAGCTCGCAATCGCCTCGAGGCGGTGATGATCGCGAACCGGCGTGGTTGGCTGAGCTAAAGGTGTGGTGATTGTGCGGATTGGTGCAGTTGTCCTTGCTGGAGGCCGTTCGGAGCGTTTGGGCCGACCAAAGCAGCTCTTGCCGTGGGATAGCCGAACGCTGATCGAGACAGTCATTGACGAGGTGTGTCGCACGCCGAGCCTGACGGCGGTTGTGGTGGTGCTGCGCCTCGAGGTTGCGGAGCAATTGGGTGTGCAGCCAGGTGGGTCACTCGGTTGTGCGCGCGTGGTGCTGCCGGAGACTGAGAGTGAGGGCTGCGCTGCATCGTACCGGAGCGGGTTAACGGCACTGGAGGACTCCAGGCTGGACGGCGTCGTGATTGTGCTAGGGGACCAACCAGGACTGAGGGCAGAGACGATTGAGCGGGTAGTGAAGGTTTGGTCTGAGTCAGGTGCGCCGCTCGCGGCGACGCGGTACCGGGATGGGGGGGACATCCGCTCCTCTTTGGGAAGGAGCTGTTCGGGGAACTGGTAGCCCTCCGCGGGGAGAAGGCGGCGTGGAAGCTGGTGGATCGGTACCGAGATCGGGTGCTGTGGGTAGAATTCAACGAGGCAATGCCACGAGACATCGATACGGAAGAGGACTATCGAGCCGTACGGGAGGCCTGGGAGGGCCGAGCCCGCACGGAGGGGCATCTCCTTACCCGGTTGCCGGAACGTGAGAAGGGAGGGGTCGGTGACAGGCGAGAAGAAAATGCGGAGTGATCTGCTCACCGTTGATGAACTAGTGACAATGCGACGGCCATCGGACGTGCACATGTCTCCTGATGGGGAGCTTGTCGCCTACGTGGTGCGGCCAGTGAGTCGAGAGGGAGAGCACTGGGAGAGCAGTATTTGGGTAGTACCGTTCGCTGGTGGCGAACCACGACAGTTCACGAGCGGGTTGTGGCACGACGAGCAACCGCGCTGGTCTCCAGACGGGCGACTTCTGGCGTTCCTTTCAGACCGTGCCGAGCGCGGGAAGGCGAGTGTCTACGTCATGCCGCGCGACGGTGGGGAGGCGATTCGCGTTTTTGAGCAATCTGGTGAAATTGCCGAACTTCGCTGGTCGCCTGATGGTCGGTATCTTTCCTTCCTGATGGTGGAGCCGGAGACGGAGGAAGAGAAACAGCGTCGAGAGCGGCGCGACGATGCGCGGGTCTGGGATACCGATTGGAAGTATCGGCGTCTCTGTATTCTGGAACTTGCGACGAGGCAGGCACGTCTGGTCTCCCCGGAGCGGGTCCAGGTGTGGGGGTATGCCTGGGCGCCGGATAGTCGGCGTGTGGCGCTCGCGATCAGCTGGTCCCCGCGAGTGGATGACCTGAATCGGGAAACCGCAGTTGCCGAGCTAGAAGTCGAGGGGGGCAGCTTTCGGGAGCTGTTCCGGGTGCGAGGGCTTGCAGAGGATCTCGTGTGGTCAGCGGACGGAGAGTGGCTGGCCTATCGGGGACCGGCTGGGCGAGTGGTGCACGGTGAGTATGTGTTTCGGCGGCGTGTTGATGGAGGAGAGGCGGAGTGCCTTACACCCAGCTATCGGGGAACGGTAGAACATCTGGGCGCCTACCGTGGTGGAGAGCAGCTGGTCATGGTTGGGTATGAAGGGGTGAACGCGCGGGTGTATCGCCTGGGGTGGGACGGAGAGCGGCAGTTGCTGTGTCCGCGAGTTGAAGGGAGTTGGCACGGGCCGGTGAGCGGGAGTGCGGATGGTGAGCGGTGGGCTGGGGTATGGTCGGACGGGGAGCACGTGCCGGATGTGTGGGGGTGGCGCGCTCCGCACGACATATCCCAACTCGATCGGCTGCAGGGGTCTGATTCCGCCAATTTCCGTCGTCTTACCCAGCTTCATGCTGAGATTGAAGCCAAGCTGTGCCCTGTGCGCGTGATTGAGTGGCAGAGTGACCCCGGCGTCCAGGTGCAGGGGCTGCTGGTTTTGCCGCGGGGCGAAGGAAAACCCCCGTACCCGCTTGTCGTTCAGATCCACGGTGGTCCAACGAGCCTGTGGGCCAACGAATTCGCCGGTTCGTGGCATGACTGGGCCCAGCCACTTGCCTCGCGCGGTTGTGCCGTTCTGCTCCCGAACCCGCGCGGGAGCACCGGGCGAGGGACGGAGTGGGTGAATGCGCTCTTCGGTGACGTCGCTGGGGGCGAATTCCGTGATGTTCTCGCTGGGGTGGACTTTCTGGTTGCACAGGGCCTGGCGGATCCTCAGCGGTTGGGTGTCTCCGGTTGGAGCTGGGGAGGCTACTTGACCGCTTGGACCGTCACACAGACCAATCGCTTTCGGGCCGCATTTATGGGTGCCGGACTCTGTAATCTGATCAGCGACAATAATTTGGGTGATATTCCTTCTGCCAATCTCTCCTATTTTGCCCAGACTCCGTCTGAGGATCCGGAACCGTACTGGGAACGGTCACCTATTCGCTATGTGGCGCGCGTGTCGACGCCGATACTCATCGCGCATGGTGAAGAGGACGAGCGCGTCAGTGTCTGCGAGAGTATCCAGTTCTATCGAGCGCTGCAGTTGCTCGGGAAGCCGGCCACCCTGGTCACCTATCCCCGAGAGAAGCACGGGTTTGAAGAGCGGCAGCATCAGCGCGACCTATTGACGCGCATTCTTGCCTGGTTCGCAGAGCATCTCGACTTCCCAGCGCCGGAGCGAACTGCCGCGCCGGTGTCGCTTGCGGCGCAGTGAGCGGACGCTCGGTGCGGTGGGTAGGATCACCGCCTCATTGTGTGATTCTCGCTGTGTTGTGCGCCAGCGCTGGTGATGACCGGTATCGTCAGGCACTGTGTCGCACGCGCGAAGAGGAGGATTCAACGCGAGACTCCGAGAGGGCTAGTACACTCATGCGTCCTCACCCTGCGCCTTGGGACGCTGACCTCCTCCGATCCGGTGATCTTCCCCTCCGTTCGGAGGGTGAGAAGACCACTGATCGGACTGTTTCCCGACTCGGCGCCTGCCTGTTACACTCCTCTTGTGAGGAGAGGAACCCAGTAATACAGTTGTGGCCGAGCCCTAGGGGTTCGTGCGTCTCTAGTACGCTGGCCGATCATCTATCGGCCCAGTTGGTGGCTGCGCTCGGGAGCGCGAGGACACGGCGATCGATCTGGAACGAAAGGAGCCGAACGATGATTCCGGGGCCATTCCGGTACCGCAGGGTTCGCTCCGTGGACGAGGCCGTTGCACTGCTCTCCCAACTGGGAACCGATGCGAAGGTTTTGAGTGGGGGGCAGAGTTTGATCCCGATGATGAAGTTTCGGCTTGCTGAGCCGAGCTATCTTCTTGATATCAACGCGATTCCTGGACTCGACTTCATTGAGGAGCGCGACGGGATGCTCCATCTCGGTGCACTGGTGCGGGAGTCCACGCTTGAGCGCTCGTCCCTCGTGCGTCAACGTTATCCCATCCTGCACGACACGGCTGAGGTGATTGCCGACCCGCTTGTCCGCAATCTGGCGACAGTCGGTGGTAACTTGGCCCATGGCGATCCAGCGAATGATCATCCGGCAACGATGCTCGCACTGCGCGCGCAGGTGGTCGCGCGCGGACCGAACGGAGAGCGTATTATCCCAATCGATGACTTCTTCGTTGACACGTTCGTGACAGCGCTGCAACCGGACGAGCTCCTAACGGAGATTCGCATCCCGGCCCCACCGCCGCGATCGGGCGGAGCGTACCTCAAGTTTGAGCGCAAGGTCGGAGACTATGCGATCGCCGCAGCAGCGGTGTTCCTCGCGCTTGACGAGGCTGGGCGGATTACACAGGCCGGCATCGGGCTCACAAATCTGGCGTACAAGCCATTGCGAGCAGTTGATGCAGAGCGTGCGCTGCTTGGTCAGCAACCAAGCGAGGAACTCTTCCGACATGCTGCGGAACTGGCGGCCCAGGCGACCGATCCAGTCAGCGACTTGCGCGGGGCAGCGGACTATAAGCGTGCAGTTGCTCGGACGATGACGCTGCGCGCCTTGCGCCGGGCTCTGGAACGCGCTCAGGCGAATGCCTGAAAGGGGGAAACGGTGGAAACGTTGCCGATCCAGGTCACAGTGAATGGTCGCTCCTATACTGCCGAGGTCGAGCCTCGGTTGCTGCTGGTGCACTTCCTGCGTGACGTGCTGAATCTGACCGGAACGCACATCGGTTGCGATACGACGAGTTGCGGCGCTTGCACGGTGCTCTGGAACGGTCGGCCGGTGAAGTCCTGCACGGTCTTCGCGGTGCAGGTCGACGGTGGCGAAATTCTCACCGTCGAGGGTTTGGAGCGCGACGGACAGCTGCATCCGGTGCAAGAGGGCTTCTGGGAAGAGCATGGGCTCCAGTGTGGCTTCTGTACACCCGGGATGATGATGACCGCCGTCGCACTGCTCAACGAGAATCCGGATCCAACGGAAGAAGAGATCCGCAAGGCCATTTCCGGCAATCTCTGTCGATGTACTGGGTACGTCAACATTGTCAAAGCCATCCAGTATGCAGCCCGCAAAATGCGCGAAGGCGCGACCGTCCATGTGGGAGGAGCGTGAAGCGATGACAGCGACAGCAGTTCGTGGGATCGGGGTGCCCGTAAAGCGCAAGGAAGATCCGCGCTTCATCCGGGGTAAGGGCACTTATGTGGACGATATCAAGTTGCCCGGCATGCTCTTCATGGATATCGTGCGGAGCCCACACGCACATGCCCGGATCAAGCGGATCGATGTCTCCAAAGCGTTAGCGATGCCAGGTGTCATTGATGTGATTACTGGCGAGGAACTCGCGAAGGCGAACCTCGCTTGGATGCCGACACTCATGGGTGACCGGCAAATGGTGCTGCCGACCGACCGGGTCGTGTACTACGCCCAGGAGGTGGCTGCGGTCATCGCGACCGATCGTTATACTGCGGCGGATGCCGTGCTGGCCGTCGAGGTGGAGTACGAGCCGCTTCCGCCGGTGCTCAACCCATTCGAGGCGTTGAAGCCTGATGCACCGTTGGTCCGCCCGGATCGCGAGCAGAGGTCGAACCATATCTGGCATTGGGAGGCCGGCGACAAAGAAAAGACGGATCGTGTCTTCCAAGAGGCGGAAGTTGTCGTCGCGCAGGATCTGTACATCCCGCGCATCCATGTGGCCTCGATTGAAACCTGTGGGTGTGTGGCGAACTACGATCCGGCGACCGATAAGTTGACGATCTGGATGACTTCGCAGGCACCGCATGCGCATCGCACCGTCTTTTCACTCGTGACCGGCATCCCAGAGCACAAGATCCGCATCATCTCACCGGATATCGGCGGTGGATTTGGTGGGAAGGTGCCGGTCTATCCAGGGTATGTTATCGCCACGTATGCGACGTTGAAGCACAAGAAGCCAATCAAGTGGATCGAGGATCGCTCAGAAAACCTTCAGGCCGATTCCTTTGCGCGGGACTACCACATCCACGCCCAGCTCGCTGCGACCCGTGATGGGAAGATCCGTGGGTTGCGTGTCCACGTGGTGGCCGACCACGGCGCGTTCGATGCAGCAGCGAATCCCTCGCGTTTCCCGGCTGGCCTCTTCAGCGTCTGTACTGGGTCTTATGACATGGAGGCGGCACACATTCAGGTCGACGGGGTGTATACGACCAAGCCGCCCGGAGGGGTTGCCTACCGTTGCTCGTTCCGCGTGACCGAGGCAGTGCACACGATTGAACGAATGGTTGATCTCTTGGCTGATGAGCTTGGCATGGATCCGGCCGAGATCCGCTTCAAGAATTTCATCCAGCCACACCAGTTCCCGTACAAGTCGCCGACCGGCTGGGAGTACGACAGCGGCAATTATCCGGCCGCGCTGCAGAAAGCACTGGATATGATCGGGTACCAGGAGCTCCGGCGGGAACAGGCTGAGCGCCGTGCTCGCGGCGAGCTGATGGGAATTGGAATCTCGACCTTTACCGAAATCGTCGGTGCCGGCCCATCGCATACCTTCGACATTCTCGGCATCAAGATGTTTGACAGTGCCGAGATCCGGGTGCATCCGACCGGCGCCGTCATCGTGCGGATCGGTGTCCAGACGCAAGGGCAGGGGCACGAGACGACGTTCGCACAGATTGTCGCCGAGGAGCTCGGGATTCCGGTTGAGTATATCACCGTCGAGCACGGAGACACGGATACGGCGCCCTACGGACTAGGTACCTATGCCAGCCGGAGCACCCCGACGGCCGGTGCGGCGACAGCGGTGGCAGCGCGCAAGATCCGCGAAAAGGCGCGACTCATCGCAGCGCATCTCCTCGAGGTCAGCCCGGATGATCTGGAATGGAAGGACTACGCCTTCCGGGTCAAGGGCGCCCCCGACCGCTATAAGACGATGCAGGAGATCGCTTTTGCAGCCTATACCAACTTCCCGTTGGGTCTTGAGCCGGGGCTCGAGGCGGAGTGCTACTATGATCCGCCCAATCTGACGTTCCCCTTTGGTGCCTATGTCTGCGTCGTGGACATTGACCGCGGGACAGGACAAGTCAAGATTCGCGAGTTCCTCGCCGTCGATGACTGCGGGACAATCATCAACCCGATGATTGTCGAAGGGCAGATCCATGGTGGGCTGACGATGGGTATGGCGCCAGCGCTCTTCGAGGAGATTGTCTACGACGAGAACGGGACGATGCTCACCGGTACCTTTATGGACTACCTCCTGCCGACGGCGGTGGAGACGCCGCACTGGAAGACGGCAAAGACGGTCACGCCCTCACCGCATCATCCGTTGGGGGCGAAGGGCGTTGGTGAGAGTCCGACGATTGGCGCGCCGCCGGCCATCGTCAATGCGGTCGTCGATGCACTCAGCCATCTGGGCGTGCGGCACATCGATATCCCGATCACGCCGGCGAAGGTCTACCGTATCCTCCAGGAAAAGGGCGTGGCGGAGTAAGACCGAAGGGAGGGTGCGGGAGACCACCCGCACCCTCCCGCTGTCCATCTTTGGTGGCGAGCGAGTAGCAGTGTGCGATGACGCGTTCAAGTGGTGACCGGACACAACTGGGGCGCGATCTTTTCATGCTCGCGGTGGAGCTCCGTGAGCGAGGTATTCCCTTCGTCCTTGCGACCGTCGTGTGGAGTCAAAGCCCGACGTCAGCCAAACCAGGGGCGAAGGGAATCGTCACTGCAGACGGTGCACTCTTTGGATGGGTTGGTGGAAGTTGCGCCCAGCCAGCGGTGATGCGGGAAGCGATTGCTGCGCTGCATGATGGGCAGGCACGAATTCTCCGCATCGACCCGGCAGGAGCTGAAGGCGCCCCCATCCGACCAGGAGTGGTGGTGGCACCGATGACCTGCCACAGCGAAGGAGCCTTGGAGATTTTCTTGGAACCGTTCCTTCCTGCGGCGCAACTGTTGATCTACGGCGAAAGTCCCGTCGCTGATGCCCTCCTGCGCCTTGGCAGTGCAATGGGGTACTACGTTGTTGCCTTCCGGCCCGGGGCGCCAGGTGCCCCGGCGGAGGCCAACGAGTGGGTCGATGGCCTCGACCCCGGCGAGCGACCGCGACGGCGACCAAGTGTCGCGATCGTCGCCAGCTTGGGGGCCTACGATGAGGACGCGATCGAAGCGGCACTCCGCGCCGGGGTACCACTGGTAGAACTTGTCGCCAGTCGGAAGCGCTTCGCGGCCATCCGCGCAGCACTTGCGTCGACCGTGCCTGGCGAGTTGCTCGAGCGAGTGAAGGCGCCAGCCGGACTTGATATCGGTGCGACGAACCCGGAGGAGATTGCGGTCAGTGTGCTTGCGGAACTTATTGCGCGCAAGCAGGATTGGCGCAGTGCCTGGCGCCCCGAGGGTGCAGTCGCAGCCGTGCCGGAAGAGGCAGCTACTGAGGCAATCGATCCGGTGTGCGGGATGACAGTCGATCCGCGTACGACACGTCACGTTGCTGAATATCGCGGCCAGCGCTACTACTTCTGTTGCCCAGCCTGTCGACGGCTCTTTGAAGCAGATCCAGAGTCATATCTTGCGTCGACACCCCGCTAGTCGGGTCTGATCGCTCAACTCCGGAGACTTCTCCCTCTCTCCATTCAGTGCACGTGCCGGAGTTCGTACTGCTGGCGGTCGGCGCCAACTGTGAGACGGGGATGTGGGCGGCCGAACGCCGCTGTACTCCTCTCCGGTGATCTGTTCGCAAAACAGACCATGGAGGCGTGAGATGACGCTCATCGCAGCGGTGATCGCTCGGTCTCTGTCGCTCGCGGGACGTTGACTGTGCGCAGGAGAGGTGAGGGAGTCAACCTCCCTTGGCAAGAGAGGGAAGAACACCGCTGTACCGGAGGGTGAAGAGGGTTGCAGCCCGCTGTGGCTAATGGTTTGATGGCGCATACCAAGCATGAGGGCGGGGCGGTTTGGTGGGTACCGCCCCGAAGAGAGGGGTAGAGAGGGGGAAACTGGAGGTGCAGAGAGGGTATTCGTGCACCGACTCGAGAGGAAGACCGAGCCGGCAATCAAATGCGGCGCAAGACTTACCGATCGGCGCAGTGCCGTTCATCTCTTGCGCTGCGAACTGCAGTGTAACGCAATACGGTCGCCGTGTCTGTCGGGAAAACTTAGACATCGACAGCGACAGTTCAGTGGCTGTGAGACTGCCGTGCTGTGACGATCCGGGGTAGAGTTAGGAGAGACAAGGAGCGGCCTCACGTCGTGAGGGAATCTGCGGGAGCGGTAGAGGGAGAGCGGCGATGGTGACGCGAGGAAACGATCCGTTTGGCGCGAGGGGCATGCTGGAGACGCCGGAAGGGCGCGTGACCTATTTCCGGCTTGCAGCGGTCGCTGACCGGCTCGCGGTGCCGCTGGAGCAGTTGCCGTTCACCGTGAAAATTCTCCTGGAGAACGTTCTCCGCTACGCGGGAACGCCTCCATTCACGGAGGAGGATGTAGCGCTCGTGGCGAGTTGGCGGCCGGGTGAGAAGGCAGCCCGAGAATTCCCGTTCTTGCCAGCCCGTGTGCTCCTCCAGGACTTTACTGGTGTGCCAGCGGTCGTTGATCTCGCGGCGATGCGAACCGCTGTTGCTCGACTCGGTGGTGATCCGGCACGTATCAACCCACTGGTTCCAGTGGACCTGGTGATTGACCACTCGGTGCAGGTCGATGTCTTCGGGACAACGGTGGCGTTCCAGCGGAACGTCGAGAGGGAGTACGAGCGAAACCGCGAACGCTACGCGCTCCTGCGCTGGGCACAGCAGGCGTTCCGCAATTTCCGTGTGGTCCCGCCGGGAACAGGCATTGTGCATCAGGTCAACCTGGAGTACCTGGCATCGGTCGTCGCGGTGCGGCAGCATGACGGAGAAGCGGTTGCATTCCCAGATACGCTTGTTGGGACGGATTCCCACACGACAATGATCAATGCCCTTGGGGTGTTGGGCTGGGGAGTCGGTGGGATCGAGGCTGAAGCGGTACTCCTCGGCCAGCCAATCTATCTGCTCCTCCCAGAAGTCGTCGGGCTCCGCCTCGTCAATGAGCCGCCAGGTGGGGTGACGGCGACCGACCTTGTGCTCACCATTACGCAGCTTCTGCGGCAAGTGGGAGTCGTTGGGAAGTTCGTCGAGGTCTTTGGGCCGGGTCTGCGGCACCTGAGCCTCCCGGATCGGGCGACGATCTCCAACATGGCTCCAGAGATGGGTGCGACCGCGGTCATGTTCCCGATTGACGATGAGACGCTCGGCTACCTGAAGCTCACTGGGCGGAGCGAGGGCCACGTTCGGTTGGTCGAAGCCTACGCGAAGGAGCAAGGCCTCTTCCGCACTGCCGATGGGCCTGAACCGGTGTTCGATCAGGTGGTTGAGCTGGATCTTGCGACGTTAGAGCCGAGCCTTGCTGGACCACGTCGACCACAGGACCGTGTCCGGCTCTCCGAGCTCCCAGCAAGTCTGCGGGCGGCCTTCCCGGAACAGTTCTCCCAGTCTCAGACGGATCAGGAGCGGTTCGACTGGGAGGGTGGGACGGTGAACGAAGCGGAAGAGCCGAGCGAGCCGGTTGTGCCGGTCGGCCAGCAACGCAAGGTGGTCGATGTCCATCTGGATGGGCGGCATGTAGAACTCACCCATGGCTCGGTGGTGATCGCGGCAATCACGAGCTGTACGAACACCTCGAATCCCGAAGTGATGCTGGGGGCCGGCATCCTGGCAAAGAAGGCAGTCGAGCGTGGACTGGATACTAATCCGGCGGTGAAGACAAGCCTCGCACCGGGCTCTGGAGTGGTGACGGCCTATCTGGAGCGGGCTGGTCTCATGCCCTATCTGGAGGCACTGCGCTTTCATCTCGTCGGGTACGGATGCACGACCTGTATCGGGAACAGTGGGCCGCTGCCCGAGCCGATCGCGAAGGCAGTGCAGGCGCATGAACTGGTCGTCGCGGCGGTCCTGAGCGGGAACCGCAACTTCGAGGGACGCATCCACCCGCAAGTGCGGGCAGCCTATCTCGCCTCGCCACCGCTGGTCGTCGCCTTTGCCATTGCTGGGCGCGTGGACATCGACCTCACGACTGAGCCGCTCGGCTATGACCCCAACGGGGAACCGGTGTATCTCCGCGACGTCTGGCCGACGCCGGAGGAGATCCGCGAAGCAATGGAGAAAGCGATCGGACCGGAGCTCTTCATTGAACGGTATCGGGAAGTGTTCACCGGCGACGAGCGCTGGCGTTCCCTTCCGGTGCCAACTGGGGATCTTTACGAATGGGATCCGAACTCGACCTACATCCAGGAGCCACCTTTCTTCCAGGATCTTGCCCTTGAGCCACCGCCGCTGCATGACATCGAACGTGCGCGCGTCCTGGCGTGGCTGGGAGATTCGGTGACCACTGACCACATCTCGCCGGCTGGTTCGATCCCTGTCAATAGCCCAGCCGGGCAATACCTCATCGCGCGGGGCGTGCAGCCGCAGGACTTCAATAGTTACGGTGCGCGACGCGGGAACCACGAGGTGATGGTGCGTGGCACGTTTGCGAATATCCGCTTGCGCAACCGGCTCGCTCAGGGGCGCGAGGGCGGCTGGACAACGCATTTCCCGAGTGGGGAGTTGGTAACGATGTACGAGGCAGCGGTGCGCTATCAGATGGCAGGAACGCCACTCCTCGTCATTGCAGGGAAAGAGTACGGGAGCGGGAGTTCGCGTGACTGGGCGGCGAAGGGGCCGATGCTGCTCGGTGTGCGGGCAGTGCTTGCCGAGAGTTTTGAGCGGATCCACCGCAGCAACCTGGTTGGCATGGGCGTCCTGCCGTTGCAGTTCCTACCGGGCCAGAACGCGGAGTCGCTCGGCCTGAACGGGAGTGAGCGCTTCACGATCACGGGTATTGCGGATGGACTTGAGCCGCGCAAGCTCCTCACAGTGCGCGCTGAGCGCGACGACGGCAAGGTCATTGAGTTCCAGGCGATCGCTCGGCTCGATACCGAGATGGAGATCGAGTACTACCGCCACGGAGGGATTCTCACCTACGTGTTGCGACGGTTACTCCGTGCGGAGGCCTAGGACGAGCGCGCAAGACGTCAGCCGGGAGCAGATGGAAGGCACGAGGCGATGCGAGAAGGATCCGCCGTTGTCGAAACGCGGCTTGAGAACGGTTTAACCGTTCTTGTCCAGCCGCTGCGGCACGCGCCGGTCGTCTCGTGCTGGATCTGGTATCGGGTGGGAAGCCGAAACGAGCCGCCAGGGCTGACTGGGGTCTCACACTGGGTTGAGCACATGCTCTTCAAGGGGACCCCGCGCTTCCCACCCGGCTCGATCTTCCGCCAGGTGAACCGTTGGGGTGGGACACTGAACGGCTTCACCTGGCTGGACTACACGGCCTACTTTGAGACGCTGCCAACGCCAGGGTGGGAGCTCGCACTCGAGATCGAAGCTGACCGTATGGTCGCGGCCAGCTTCGATCCGGCAGAAGTGGAACGCGAACGGACGGTCATTCTCTCTGAGCGTGCCGGAAGCGAGAACCAACCAGGCACGTATCTCCGCGAAGAAGTTGTCGCGGCAGCTTTCCGTGCCCATCCGTATGGGCATCCGGTGATCGGCTACCGGGAAGACTTGCTCCACATCACCCGTGACGAGCTCTATCAGCACTATCGCACGTTTTATCAGCCGAATAACGCGGTACTCGTTGTCGTCGGTGACGTCGAGCCCGTAGCTGCGCTCGAAGCGATCGAGCACCACTTCGGTGGGATACCAGCCGGGACAATGCCGCCAGCGCTGCGGGTGACTGAGCCGGAGCAGTGGGGCGAGCGGCGGGTGACAGTACGCCGCCCAGCTCCGACAGCGCAGCTGCTTCTGGCCTGGCGTGTGCCAGCAGCATCGCATCCCGACATTCCGGCGCTGCTCGTGCTCGATGCGGTGCTTTCGGGTGGGAAGCCGGTCGCCTTCGGCGGTAGTGGGATGGGACGGAGCGCACGCCTTTACCGTGCACTTGTCGCCCCAGGGCTCTGTACTGCCGCTGTCTCGAGTATGTCGCTCACTCTGGATCCTTTCCTCTTCACGATTTCAGCGACGTTGACCCCGCTGGTTGAACCGCGGCGGGTCGAGGAGCTCGTCGATGACGTGGTGCGGCGTATCCGAGAGGATCCGGTCAGTGAGGAGGAGCTCGCACGCGCGAAGCGCCAGCTTGCTGTCCAATTCGCTGCGGCAAATGAGAGCGCGCAGAGCCGCGCGGCACTTCTCGGGTCACTCGCAGTCGTGTGTCCCGAGCGCTCACCAGAACAGCTGTGGTGGGAGATCGAGGCGGTGACGAGCGACGACCTCCTGCGTGTCGCAAACACCTATCTGCGACCGGAGCGCCGCACCGTCGGTTGGCTTGAGCCGAGCCCAGAAGGCGAGGGGAGCCTGGGACAAGCAAGCGTTGTAGGAGCGCGATGCGTCCCGCTGGCAGAGCCGGAGACAGTGGCGCCGCGGTCCTGGTTCCGTGAGGTACCTGAAAATCCTGCCGAACCGGTTGTGCTTCCACGGGTGCAGCTGGCACCAACTGCCGACTACTTGGCGAACGGAGCGTACTTCGTTGGGCAGGAGGTCTCAGCGAGCCGTCTGGCGGTCGTCAGCGTCCGCATACCAGCCGGTGCCGCGCGCGATGACAAACGACCGGGGCTCGCCTCTGTGACTGGGCAGCTCTTGTCGCGTGGAACGCGGCGACGCAACGAGGCATCACTGAACGAGGAGCTGGATCGGCTGGGTGCCACGCTGACAGTCGGGGTCGGTCGGGACGCTGTTGACGTGAGCCTGAGCTGCCTCGTCGAGGCGCTCGATGCAGCGTTGCCGCTCTTTGCCGAAGTGCTATTGGAGCCAGCATTCCCGGCCGAGCAGTTGGAGAGCGTTCGACAGCAGGCGCTCACTGCCTTACGGCAAGCGGAACAAAGCACGCGTGCGCGAGCCGATGCGCTGTTGCGCGCTTTGATTTACCCACCTGGTCATCCGTATCACCATCGGGTGCTCGGAACCGCGGAAACGCTGGAGACGCTCTCGTCGGAAGAGGTGCGGGCCTTTCACGAGACGTTCTATCGTCCGGCAGGGGCAGTGGTTGCGGTGGCAGGTGGGGTAAACCTTGGCCAGGTGCGGGCGTCGCTTGAGCAGGCGCTGGCGTCTTGGCAGGGAGAGGCACCGCGCCTGACGATCCCGCCTGTGGAAGCGTCGGCAACGGGGCAGCGTCGCAGTGAGTCGCTGCCAGCGAAGCAGCAGGCCGATGTGGCGCTCGGTATTGTCACGGTGCCACGGCAGCATCCGGACTTTGAGGCACTCCGCCTCGCCAATGTGGTCTTGGGGCGGCTTGGCCTTATGGGCCGGATTGGTGCGCGGGTGCGTGAACGCTCTGGCCTGGCGTATTATGCGGCGAGCACGTTGGAGACGGGTCTGGGACCCGGTTACTGGAGCGCCTACGCAGGAGTTGCGCCGGTCCATGTGGAGCGCGTCATAGCGGAGATTGTGGAAGAAATTGAGCGATTCCGTGACGAGGGGCCGGAAGCACGAGAGCTTGCCGACGCCAAGACGGCGCTCGCTGGAGCGATTGTGCTCGGGCTCGCGACAGCCGGCGGAGTAGCTGGGGCACTGCTTGACCTCGCGTTCTATGGGCTGGGGTTAGACTATTTGGAGCGGTTGCCCGAGCTCCTTGCTGGTATCGACGAGACAATGGTCCGTGACGCGGCGCTGCGTTACTTTGATCCAAAGCGACTGCACATCGTCGTTGTTGGCCCGAGCCAGGAGACCGTGCTCTCGGCCTCGGAGCCGCAGCGGTAACACCTGCGGTGTGGCCAATCTCACCGCAACAGTGACAACGAAAAGGCTGCAAAGCTTCTCCGCGCAGGCGGAGGGGAAACGCGAGTGACACTTGCGCTCCTGGCAGGGCAATACAAGGGGCGGCATGGTCTGCAGGGCGACGGCTGGCTTCATGCGGCCTCTGGAGGTCGCTTGCCCGCCACAGTGGGGGTGGCCGTCTCCGTCTCTCCTGTGAGGCAAAGAGCACAGCGTGTCCGCTGAATCAATTCGAGGCTCGACCAATTTCGGGAGATTTGGCAGAATCTGCCCGAGGTGGCGGAGTCGCGTTGCGTGGAATGGGACGGAGCGAGGAGCGACAAGATGGGCAAGATGCCACGCTATACCGTCTTCTGGCTGGCCGCGCTGGACCGAGAGCGCGTCCCAAGCGATGTGGAGTCGGCGATCGCCGACTATGTGCAGTTCCTTGAACGCAGTGAGGGGACGCAGCTCCGCGGAGCATATCTCTCGGTGGGCTTCCGCCCGGATGTCGATCTCATTTTGTGGGTCCTAGGGCACGATCCAGCCGATGTCCAGGAGCTCGCCCTGGCGCTGCGGCGAACAGCGGTTGGCCGAGCGTTGCAGCTCCGCTATGCCTACTTCGGTATGGCAGGATCCTCGCAGTATGATCCGACCCATGGCCCGGCGTTTCTCCGTGGAGTACCGCCGAAGCGGTATCTCAGCGTCTATCCCTTCGTGAAGACGCCAGAGTGGTATCTCTTGCCGTTTGAGGAGCGACGGCGTCTTATGGCGGAGCATGGGCGGCTCGGTGACGAGTTTCCGAGTGTGCTGACCAACACGGTCAATTCCTTTGGTGTTCAGGATCAGGAGTTCATCGTGGCGCTCGAGGACGATGACGTGGCGACGTTAATCTCGATGGTGCAGCGTCTTCGGGCAGCCGAGGTACGGAAGTACACGCAGCTGGATACCCCGATCTTCCTCGGGCAGCGCTACGAGCCAGCGGAGGCGCTCCGGCGTCTACTCTCTTGACCGGTAGCGAGCACGAGAGCGAAGAGTGCTGCGGCGAGCGTCGCAAGCGCGTTGACGAGGTCGTTGGTCATCCCTGGAAGTCCACTGACCCGTCGAGCGCGGCCGGGGCAGTCATGCTGTGGAGTTTCGAGGATGCATTGGCAGTGCGGGCAGTGGTACCGAGCTTGGAGCGTTGCCCCAAGGAGGCTATCGAGGATGGCTCCGAGACTCCCGGCAATGACAACTGGCCAGCGTGGAAGCCTGCGTGGGGCGAGGAGGGCGACGAATGTAGCGCCACCGATCATGGCGAGGGACCCGAGAAGGGAGACGGCACCGGAGGTACCTGGTGGGACGGGACGTCCGGTACGAAGCGAGCGTGGTGGGCTGGGACTAAGCACACCAAGCTCGGTCGCCCACGTATCGGCCGAAGCGGCAGCGAGAGCGGCGAGATAGGGCAGCGTGTAGTCGCGGGCACCGGGGCGGAGGAGGTGGAGCACAGCAAGTGCGGCGGCGACGCCGCCATTGGCCAGGACTTGCATTGCGGTTCGTGGTCGACTCGCCTCGCGACCAAGGACGGCGAGGGTACGCTTGCGTGCCCCACCGAGACGGGTGAGCGCGCTGGCGGCGGCAAAGAAGCCGATCATTGAAGTCGACCAGGA
>DAOTWO010000284.1:0-6178 GCA_034435855.1 Thermomicrobium sp.
ACCCCATTGAGAGCTGGTCGAACTGATCCGTTTCTTCCGTCGTGGGAAGGATTTGCCGCCACCTTGCCGGGAGGGTGCATGCTGCGAGGAGGCCGACTTTATCTGGTGGCTGGAGTCGTCCTGGCTGGTCTGGCGGTGCTGCTTGCTTTGCTTGCCTTTCAGCGGCAGCGCCAACCAGCCACGATTGAGCCGACCACGACCCCCTTGGTATCGGTTGTGGTTGCGGCACGAGATGTTCGGGCGGGGACTGTTCTGACGCTCGAGGACGTGAAGACTGTTGAGGTTGATCCAGCATCCATCGCGCCGGGGACGGCACGGCAACCTGATCAGGTGGTCGGGCTGGTGGCGGCGGGTGATCTCGTTGAGGGACAGCGCATTCTCATGGCGAACCTCGTGACACCAAGTGTCTCCAATCTCTTGCAGCCGGGGAAGCGTGCTGTTGCGATTCCCGTTGATCGTGTCAACGCGGTCGGTGGCTTGCTCCAACCGAACGATCTGATCGACCTTGTCTATGCTGGGCGGGTCGATGTGATGCGGGTGTTGCCGACGGAACCACTCGAGATGGTCGACAGTGGACAAGGCTTCAGTCCGGCGCAAGATGCTATTCGGCTTCCTGAACCGGGAACATCCACTGGGCGGAGCCACCCCTATCCGGGAGCGCCCGGATCGCGTGTGGTCGTAAGGGATACGGGCGAAGGGCAGCTCGTTACGAAGATTATCGTCCAGAATTTGCGTGTCCTCCAAGTCATCGCCGGGACGTCTGTAGTGGGGAATGCACCGGCGAGCGTTCAGCCTGTTGCTGCAGGGATCGGTTCCGAAGCAACGCCCACACCGACGGGTGAGTCCGCACTGCCACCCGTTGACTTGCTAATCGTGGAGGCAGACCCGGCTCAGGCTGAACTTATCACGTTTCTCTTGGACCAAAACCTCCGCTATCAAGTGCTCTTGCGGGCTCGAGGAGATGACCAGGCAGTGGAAACTGTGGGAGTCACCTACGACAGTCTTGTTCGCGACTATGGTTTACCGGTTCCTGGACCGGCCGAGGTCGGTGGGGGGGCGCGGTGAGCAGCGCACCAATCATCCGCGTTCTGATCGTGGACGATGTTCAGGAGAGTCGGGACAACATCGAACGACTGCTGAGCTTCGAACCGGACTTCCGCGTTGTCGGTAAGGCAGCGAGAGGCGAGGAGGGCATCGAGCTCGCATTGCGGCTCCAGCCGCATGTGGTGTTACTGGACCAGACTTTGCCGGACCTGGACGGTTTCGAGGTTGCAGCGGCGATCACTGCGCGAGCTCCCGGTATCGGAGTAATTTTCCTCGCCCTTGACCCCGATCCTGACATGTTGCGGCGGGCTATGCTTGCTGGGGCACGTGAGTACTTGACGAAACCATTCAGCTACGAGGAGTTCGTCGAGGCCGTTCGCCGGGTGGGGCGACTCGCGAACCCTGGTGTGGCAGTCTCGGTTCCGATGCACAGCCCATTACCTCCAGAGAGGAGTGTGCGTGAAACGGCGGGGCGCGACGGGCGGGTGATCGCCGTGCTCGGCGCCAAGGGGGGCGTGGGACGAACGTTCCTTGCGACGAATCTCGCGATCGCCTTACGACGACGAAGCGGTGCAGAAGTGACGCTTGTGGATTGCGATTTGATGCGCGGAGATGTAGGAGTACTGTTGAACTTGAATCCACAGCGGTCATGGGTTGATTTGGCGCGCACCAGTGGGATTCTCGATGGAGAACTCGTCGAAGAGGTGCTGACTCGGCATGCGAGTCAAGTCCGGGTGTTGCTGGCACCCACGTATCCCGATGAGGCGGAGCAAATTACCGCTGATCGAGTCCGGGAGGCACTATTGGAGCTCCGCAGCCGGAGTGATTTCGTCATCGTTGATACAGCCGGCGGCTACGAGGAAGTCACTCTTGCGTGCGCTGACATCTCGGACATCCTCGTCTGGGTATTTACACTAGAGATGACCGCCATAAAGGATACAAGACTGTTCATCGAGTTCCTTGACCGATTAGGTTATAAAAGCAAGCGGCTGATCCTCGTCTTGAATCAAGTCAATCATGTCGCAGGTCTTTCACCGGATGACGTCGAACAGAGTCTGCGCTTCCCGGTAGGAGTACGAATTCCCTTCGATCCAGCTGCGGTGATACGCAGCATCAACGAAGGGACACCCTTGGCATGGGAACAGCCTCAGCATCGAGTGGTTGCGGAGATTGATCGTCTCGCTGATCTCTTACTGGAGACGAAAGAGGTAACCGAACAGCCGGCAACGACGCGACGGCGACGCTTCTTGCCCCGATTCGGTGCAAGTGCCATCGTCCGGTGAGGAGAAAGGTGGTGACCGATGTCGTTACTTCGACGACTTGGCAATACCACCGAGACGGGACCACTGTCTACTGATCGCTCGCCGGATACAACAGAGACGCAAGAGCTTGGAGGCGCGACTCGTCCCCCACAACTTGCCCAGGTATTGAAGCGCCCACAAATGCGTGCGCCGAGTCAGCATCCAAGCACGGACGATACGGTGCAGCAGCTGAAAGCGCGTATCCAGAATCGCATTATTGCCGAACTGGATCCGCGAATGGACTTAAGCGACGAGCAACGAGTCCGTCGGACATTGGAGGAGACCTTCCTTTCGGTTCTGGAATCTGAGGGCATCGCGCTGAGCCGGATTGAGCGGCACCGGTTGTTTGAAGCTATCGTTGCGGAAATTCTCGGATATGGGCCGATCGAACCCCTGCTCAAAGATGACACAGTAACCGAAATCATGGTAAACGGCCCGAAGCAGGTGTGGGTAGAACGCAATGGGAAACTCGAAAAGACATCGATTCAGTTCGACGATGACGAACACGTCATGCGCATTATCGACCGTATCGTCTCGCCGCTTGGCCGGCGGATCGACGAGAGTTCTCCAATGGTCGATGCTCGGTTACCCGACGGTTCGAGAATCAACGCTGTCATTCCGCCGATTTCATTGGTAGGACCGTGCTTGACAATTCGGAAGTTCAGTCGCGATCCCTTGACAGTCGACGACCTTATCCGCTTCGGCACAATGACGCCGGAGATTGCCCAGTTCTTGAAGGCCTGCGTCGAAGCGCGACTCAACATTGTTGTTTCGGGCGGAACGGGTTCAGGGAAGACGACGCTACTCAACGTCCTTTCATCGTTCATCCCGGGAGACGAGCGGATCGTCACGATCGAGAACGCAGCAGAGCTCCAACTCCGCCAGGAGCATGTCGTCACACTCGAATCGCGACCTCCCAACATCGAGGGGAAAGGCGAGGTCACGATCCGCGACCTGGTCATTAACGCGTTGCGGATGCGGCCGGATCGGATCGTGGTTGGTGAGTGTCGTGGCGGCGAAGCGCTCGACATGCTCCAAGCCATGAACACAGGCCATGATGGTTCGATGACGACGATCCATTCAAATAGTCCTCGCGATACGCTTCACCGACTTGAGACGATGGTGTTGATGGCTGGGATGGATTTGCCTGTTCGCGCAATTCGCGAACAGATTGCGTCAGCTCTCGATCTTATTATCCATATGGCAAGACTGAAGGATGGCTCCCGCAAAATCGTTGCCATCACTGAGGTTCAGGGCATGGAGGGAGATGTCATCGTCCTGCAGGACATCTTTGTCTTCGAGCAAACCGGTTACGAGAACGGGAAGGTCATCGGGCGGATCAAACCGACGGGTGTTCGTCCGAAGTTCGTCGAGAAGTTCGAGGTAGCCAATATCTACTTGCCGCCAACGATCTTTGGCGTGTCCTATCCCCGTGGGTTCGGGCGGTGAGGCATGGTGGGAGATCCGCTGGTGGTGCTCGCGATCTCATTCGCTGGTGCCTCGGCGGTCCTTCTCGCTGCCGGTCTCCGTGGCACTTTGCGCGGAGACGCGGTCAACCGGCGTCTTGAGCGATATGCCGGGCGCGAGGAGAAACCCGAATTCGAGTCACTCGAAGGCCCCAACCTGATCGCTCGACATGTCGACCGAGCCGTTCAAGGGAGAGGTTTTGCAGAAGCTCTCCGCACCAATCTCCTGCGTGCCGATCTCCGACTGACGGTCGGTGAATTCCTGTTGCTCCGCACGGCGGTGGCCCTGGGCGCGTTCTTTTTCGGTTTCGTTGTCGGACGCGGGCTCACGCGACCGATTCTCGGGCTCTTTGTCGGCATGCTCTTTGCGATCGGCGGTTGGTTGCTGCCCCACTACTACGTGTTGTGGCGGGCTCGGCGTCGACTGCACCAGTTTGTCAATCAACTTGGTGACACGATTGGACTGATGGCGAATTCATTACGGGCGGGTTATAGCCTCCTTCAGACAATGGATCTTGTGGCACGAGAGTCCGCACCACCGATCGCCGACGAGTTTCGACGCGTAGTACGGGAGGTGGGGCTCGGCGTGCCGATGCAGGAGGCGTTGGAGCACCTCTTACGGCGCGTTCCCAGCGAGGATTTGGACCTCCTGGTTACGGCAATTGCGATTAACCACGAAGTTGGCGGAAACTTAGCGCAGATTCTTGACGTGATTGGAGAGACGATACGCGAACGGGTGCGGATCAAGGGGGAAATTCGCGTTCTTACTGCGCAACAAAGCCTCTCCGGTTACATTATTTCCCTGTTACCCGTGGGTTTAGCTGTTCTGATCTTTTTGTTAAATCCTGACTATCTGACGAGTCTCTTTACCTGGCCATGGATCTGTATGCCGATCGGTGCGGTGATCTGCATGGTCGCAGGTTTCCTTGTGATGCGCCGTATCGTGGCTATCGAGGTGTAACGATGCCGATCATGCTCGTTTTGATCAGTCTCGTTCTAGCACTTGGAAGCATTGTCTTGATTCTCCTTGGTGTTCGGGAGCAGCGACGCCAACTTGTTTTGGAGCAGCGCCTCGCGCATTTCGGACACCGCGTTCCCTCGCTCGATGAGCTGGAACTCCAGTTCCCCTTCCGACAACGAGTTCTCTATCCAATGCTCGAGCGCCTCGCGCAGATCGTCTTGCGCTTCACTCCTGGCTCATCGTTGGAGCGAATGGAACGGCGTCTTGTTGAGGCGGGTTTGGCTGGCTCATTACGTCCTATGACCTTCCTGGGAATCCGATTCGGCCTCGCCCTCTTGCTAGCGGGTTGGGGTGCGTTTCCGATGCTTTCGGGAAGTGGGCCGATTCTGTATCGTCTTGGCATGCCGCTGACGCTGGCCATACTCGGTTGGGTGTTACCCAATACCTGGCTCAGCCGGCGGGTGGCACAGCGAAAGCGTGCAATCCAGCGCGCACTGCCGGATGCGATTGACCTGCTGGTCATCAGTGTTGAAGCCGGGCTGGGCTTCGATCAGGCGCTCTTACGAGTGGTCGAAAAGTGGGACAACGAGTTGACCAAGGAGTTTGCGCGCACGCTGTCCGAGATGCGTATGGGAGTCCCGCGGCGGCAGGCACTGCGTGACCTTGCGCAACGTGTCAATGTCGATGATCTGAACGTCTTCATCGCGTCGCTCGTCCAAGCTGATCAACTTGGCGTAAGCATCAGTCAAGTGCTCCGTGCCCAAGCGAACCAAATGCGTCTGCGCCGACGACAGCGTGCCCAAGAGCTGGCGCACAAGGCACCGATCAAGATGATTTTCCCGATGGTGTTTCTGATCTTCCCGGCTCTGTACGTTGTGATTCTGGGACCAGCGATCCCTCGCATCCTGGAAGCGTTCCGCTAATCACCACTAACACGGGCTGGGTCGACTGGTGGTACCTCGATCACGATTTCCGGATCGTCGAATCGATCGAAGCGACCAATCATGTAATGTCCGGGAGCCATCATCTCGTACCGTCTCACAAGAAAGTCGTCAATGCCAATCCACAGACGATAGTGAGTCTCGCTGGTCGGGTCGTAGAAGGCGATCTTGTAGCACGATATTCCTTCAATTGATTGAATACCGAGAAGGCGAACGTCTTCTGCCGTCTGTGCATATCGGAAGGTCGGCCAGCGGAACGGGGTGCTGCCGGGCCAAGGGCTCATCGTCCAATCACCACCCGCGACGCGATCATATCGTCGGTCACCAATGATCACGGTTTCCGACGTTGGCCGACCAGGTACAAGGACGGAGTACGCTGCCTGATTGGGTGCACGATACTGGATCACTGTCTTGACGACGGGGCCGCCGCTGGTCAACTCTGTGCGTTCCTCGGCCGCCTGTAGC
>DAOTWO010000285.1:0-1554 GCA_034435855.1 Thermomicrobium sp.
CATGACCATGGTTCGCTGGATGCGCTGCAGGTTCGAGCAACCGGCGAGATGTCAGGGATTCGATTGCGCAGCGTGCAGCCTGTGGCTGATCACAGTCGGTGATGCGCGGCTCTTTCTGTGCCGTTGTGTCCCAGTACCTCAGCGAAGAACTTCCTGGAGCCGGCGCAATTCGAAGATCTGATCGCGCAAAAGAGCCGCCTTCTCGAACTCGAGCTGCTTGGCAGCTTCCTTCATCTGTCGCTCGAGGTCACGAATGAGGCGTGCAAGTTCGTCAGGGGATAACTCGCCCAGGACACCCGCATGCGGTGCTGTCGGCTCAGCAGAGTACGGTGCGCGTTCTTCCGCGGCTTGTCGGATCCGATCAGTGAGGTCCCGGACCTGCTTGACGATACTGCGCGGTTGGATGCCATGCCGCTCGTTGTACTCGATCTGAATCTTGCGGCGCCGATAGGTTTCCTCGATCGCACGTCGCATCGACTCGGTCACGGTGTCTGCGTACATGATGACGAAGCCGTTCACATGCCGTGCGGCACGCCCGATCATCTGGATCAGTGCGCTTTCAGAGCGTAGATACCCTTCCTTGTCGGCATCGAGGATAGCGACCAGCGAGACTTCGGGTAAATCCAGCCCTTCGCGCAACAAGTTGATGCCAACGACCACGTCGTAGACCCCGAGACGCAAGTCGCGCAGGATTTCGACCCGTTCGATGGTGTCGATTTCGCTGTGGAGATAGTGGGTTCGGATGCCGATCTCCTTCAGATAATCAGCAAGGTCCTCGGCCATCTTCTTGGTGAGCGTCGTCACGAGCGCGCGCTCGCCGCGAGCGACACGCTGGCGGATCTCGTGGAGGAGATCGTCAATCTGTCCTTTTGTCGGACGGACACTGATCTCCGGATCGAGCAAGCCGGTCGGTCGGATGACCTGTTCCACGACTTGCTCGCTGACTTGGAGCTCCCAGGGGCCTGGGGTTGCTGACACGTAGATGACTTGGTTGATGCGCTCGAGGAACTCCTCGAAGGTCAGCGGGCGGTTGTCGCGTGCCGAGGGGAGCCGAAAACCGTACTCGATTAAGACATCCTTGCGTGAGCGATCACCGTGGTACATGCCGCGCACCTGCGGGATTGCGAGATGCGACTCATCGATGAACATGAGGAAGTCTTGCGGGAAGTAGTCAAGAAGTGTCCAGGGGGGCTCACCTGGCTTACGACCAGAAAGGTGACGCGAGTAA
The DNA here is from genome assembly GCA_034435855.1 of Thermomicrobium sp. Classification (GTDB taxonomy): domain Bacteria; phylum Chloroflexota; class Chloroflexia; order Thermomicrobiales; family Thermomicrobiaceae; genus Thermomicrobium. The sequence goes on from DAOTWO010000285.1 coordinate 1,229, forward strand.
TTTTCGATGCCACTGCAATAGCCGACCTCTCGCAACATCTCGATGTCATAGCGCGTTCGTTGCTCCAGGCGTTGCGCCTCGAGCAGCTTGCCTTGGGCGCGGAGCTCGGCCAGTCGTTCCTCCAGCTCTGCCTCAATGCTGCGGATCGCTGCCTCAAGTCGCTCGCCGCTGGTGACCCAGTGCTTTGCAGGGAAGATCTCGATGAGTTCGCGAGTTGCCAGAACTTCACCGGTTAAGGGATCGAACTCGAGGATCCGCTCTACCTCATCGCCCCAAAGTTCTATGCGGACGGCGAACTCCTCGTAGGCCGGGAAGACCTCGATCAC
>DAOTWO010000286.1:0-3454 GCA_034435855.1 Thermomicrobium sp.
GGAACTCGACGAGAAGGCCGCGGGCCATTGAGCGCCAGAGGTACCACGCACTGGTGCCGGTGGCGACAGAGAGCAAAAGTGCTAAGAGAACAGTTTGGGCACTGGAGGAGACAACGGCAGCGAGAAGCATACTGAAGAAATTACGGAGGCTAGCAAGCGGTGAACCATCTCCTGCAAGCGAGAAGTAGATTGGTCCAGCGATAATGCCTTGCAAAGCGAAGTTATTTATATTCACAATTATCTTCAGAGGTTCCCTTCTCTCAATCAAGTCGTCAAGTAGGGTCCCCAGGATAGCCACGAGAATACCCAAGATCGGTCCAAGTGTTAAGACCGCAGCAAACGTGATGGCTGAGGACACAGAGACGGTGATACGTGCATGGGGTACCGGAAGATCGATAGCCAGCTGTTCCGCAAGGACGACCAATGCGACGAGAATAGCAGCGGTGAGAAGTGATCGAAAGCTGTAATCGACAGGCCAGCCAGCAACAACGAATGCGAAGAAGGCAGCAGCATTCACAGCCGATAAAAGAGCAAGGATCGGCAAGAAGCGCTTCAGATCGATTGTCGTTCGCTGAGTCGTCATGCCGTATCTCGATCCGAATCATCGGCTCTTGTGTTTACTACACTCTTGCCCAAGATTCCAGGCCATTAAGGTCATCCTTCGGTGATGACGTCCGTAACCCGTGATTGTGACGAGAGTCACACAAATGCAAAGTATTGAAGTACGGAACCAACAGACGGCGAGCAGAAAAACACCCCGTGCCGCCGACACGACGAGCGGCCAGGGTGTTTATGAACAGTAGCCTTCCGTCCCTGTGGGACGTGTCAGCGAATCTTCCAGTTCTTCCACTTCACGGGAATTCCCCCTTCCCTTGCGCAAACCGACCCGCACCGGGTAGTACTCCAGTCCCGCTCTGGTTTCGGCCGGCCGTCCCTGAGGCGAGTACTACTGGCTACCTCCAATGTAGTACGAACGGCTCTACCTGTCAATACCTGAGTTTGCAAACGTTTGTCCTTCCCGCCGCCGTGCTGCCGCAACTTGAAGGCGGGGCGCTTCCTTTCAGGTAGCGCTCCGAGCAACGCACAAGGGTGACGGGTGCTCCGCTTGCCACGATGGGTTGCTGCCATGCTTGGGGGCATCTCCCGGGCTGTGGTGGCAAAGACCTCATCATGGAAGACGAAGGCGTGGGGAATCCGTACTAGCCAGTTCACCTTGCTGTTGTCGGTTCCGAGGTCCTCCAGCGGTCAGAACAGCTCCTTTCTGGGCAACTCTCTCCAGTGCGTGATGGTCGTTATCAGTGGGTTGCTGATCATGCCGTGCAGATGCTAGGCTCACACTGAATCGGGAGGGTGTCGGTGTCCACAGCGCCGTTTCGTCGTGTACTGGTGACTGGTGGCGCCGGATTTATCGGCAGTCACTTTGTCCGACTGGCCTTGGCCTGTGGGATTCCCGAGATCGTCATCCTCGACAAGCTCACGTATGCTGGAAGTCTCCTCAATCTCGAGGGAGTGTTCGACGATCCACGGGTTCGTTTTCTCCAAGGCGATATTGCCGACCCGGATGCGGTTGCCGAAGCGATGACCGGCTGTGATGCAGTCGTGAACTTCGCGGCCGAGACCCACGTTGACCGGTCGCTCCTCGAGCCTGCTGCCTTCGTCCAGACGAATGTCTGGGGAACGATGGTGCTCCTGGAACATGCGACCCGTGCTCGTGTTGCCCGCTTTCTCCATGTGAGTACCGACGAGGTTTACGGGGAAGTGCTGAGTGGCGCGGCGAAAGAAGATGATCCGCTGCGTCCTCGGAATCCCTATGCTGCGAGCAAGACGGCTGCCGAACACTTTGCCTTTGCCTATTGGGCCAGCTACGGCCTCCCAGTCCTCGTCACCCGCGGTTGCAATACGTACGGGCCATACCAGCATCCTGAGAAATTCATTCCGCTGGCCATCACGAATCTTCTGAGCGGGCAACCGATTCCCATTTACGGTGACGGTCTGCAAGAGCGCGACTGGCTCTATGTCGATGATCACTGCCGCGCCATTTGGATGGTGCTCCTGCACGGTGAACCGGGGCAGGTCTATAATATCGGAGCTTCCGAGCATCGGCCAAATCTCGCGGTTGCGCGCGCACTTGTCGAGCTTCTCGGGGCGGACCCTGCGGCAATCGTCCATGTGGCTGATCGTCCGGGCCATGACCGGCGGTATGCCGTCGACTGGAGTCGTCTCGCGGCACTTGGCTGGCGCCCCCGTATTTCGTTCGCTGAGGGCTTGGCCAAAACGGTCGCATGGTATTGCGAACGACAGGACTGGTGGTGGGCCCGGCGCGATGACGCATTTGCGGCGTACTACGCCCGAAACTACGAAGGTCGGACATCAGTTCTTCGATCGTCGTGACACTCACGATCGAACTCGCCATTGCGAAGACACACCGGGCGGGCAGTCGCGAGAGCGGCGACACCGTGGAGCTCGTTGAGCGACCGGGTGGCGGCATTTCCATTGTCCTAGTTGATGCCCAGGGGTCTGGGAGTGCAGCCAAGCTGCTGAGCCTCCAGATCGCTGGACGGATCATCGGCCTGCTGAATGAAGGCGTGCGTGATGGAGCAGCGGCACGAGCGGCGCACGACTTCTTGTACACACTGCGTGGTGGACGTGTTTCGGCCGAATTGGACATTGTCTCGGTCGATCTTGCCAGCCGCACGCTCGTCGTCACGCGGAATAGTGAAGCCCCACTCGTACTCGTCCGCCACAGTGGTATCGAGGTGGTCGCTTCCACGGGCGGGCGCATTGGCGTCTATCGGCACACTCGTCCGAGTGTCACCGAGTGGCCGTTGGAGCCCGGGTTGACTGCCATCCTGGTCAGCGACGGTGTTGCGCACGCTGGTCGACGTTGGCAACACGCGTTCGATGTTGTCGCGTATGCCCAGCAGGAGGCGTGGCCTGAGCGGACGGCGCAAGAAGTCGCTGACGGTCTCCTCTCGGCAGCGTTGGCGGCCGATCGCGGGAATCCACAGGACGATATGACGGTCGTAGCACTCAAACTCCACGGCGGTGGAGCGGTGCAGCCAATCCGGCGGCTCGCACTCTGCTTTCCGCTGCCCGAGTGAGGCACAGGGTGAAAGGAACCCGGTACACTTCCCTCAACGTGCAGTATGGAGTCGTCGATGCGTGTCGTCCTCGTCGGCCCTTGCGGGGCCGGAAAATCGACCATCGCTGCGGAGCTCGCTCGACGCGGAATCGATGCCATCGTCGTTGGGCAGGAACATTCCATCGTGCGTGATCTCTGGCGCCGACCAGAACCAGATCTCCTGGTCTACCTCGATGCGAGCTTAGAGACGGTGCGGGCACGACGCGGCCACGACTGGCCCGAGTGGCTCTACCGGCTTGAGCAAGAACGGTTAGCCGAGGCACGGGCGCACGCTGATCTCGTTCTCGATACCGGTCTGCTGACGGTGGACGA
>DAOTWO010000287.1:0-2013 GCA_034435855.1 Thermomicrobium sp.
GCAGGCTCTGGGAAGGGTCACTTCTCCCACGTTTCTGGACTGCGCAAGAAGGCCCAGGCTCATCGAGCTCAGTATGACGGAAGCAAGAGACGCATCACGTGACGTCCCCAATATCTCAGTGCTCTGGCGGAGGAACTCCCTACAGGACAAGTCCCGACAGGACATCTCAGGCCCTCCTGCCAACAGGCGCGGACGCTTTTTTCAGAAATCGCGAGATGGGAGCAGAAAAGCAGCAGTGCAGGTGAGGATATCTCCTCACCTGCACTGCTGATCGCAACACTACTTGACTGTCAGTCATCCGCTGCCAATTCGTCCAAATGCTGGTAGCCCCAAGCAAGATACGGGCGATCGGGGAGCAACGCGCGCTCCAGCATCCGTTCGACCCGGATCGCATGCTCCCGCGCCCGCTCATCCGGTGCCCGCTCTGGATCATAGAGCTTGCTCATTTGCTTCCAGATAATCCGCCGTTGGACTTCACTCGTCCCCTCAACGATGCGCAGGCTGCGATAGTTACGGTAGATCCGCTCCAGTGGGTAGTCCCGGCAATACCCTCGCGCACCGAAGAGCTGCACCGCGGCATCGACAACTTCCTGGCAGGCCTCAGTCGAGTAAAACTTGGCCATTGCCGCCTCTTTGGCAGCAAACTCACCCCGGTCGATCTTCCGTGCTGCCTCATACATCGCCAGGCGTGACAGCCAAATCTTGGTCGCTGCATCAGCAAGCATCCATTGAATACCCTGGAAGTCCGCCAGAAGCTGCCCAAAGGCACGGCGCCGCTTGACATAGGCCTGAGCGAGCTCCCACGCACGTTCAGCATAGGCAATCGCCAACGCACAACACTTCGTCCGTCCCTCATCGAGTGTGCGCATGAGCAACCTGAAGCCCCAGCCGACTTCCCCAAGGACATGCTCATCCGGAATGACACAATCCTCAAACACCAGAATGCTCTCGTCGATTCCCGCATTCCCCATCATCTTCTGCCGTCGCTCCACGCGCATTCCTGGAGTTCCCTTCGGCACAAGGAACACCGTAATCCCGCCGTGCGCTCCCTTGCCGGGGTCGGTTGTCGCAGCGACGGTGAACACATCGCCCCTTTCAGCCCAGGTGATCCAATATTTGACACCATTCAGCACCCAATGCCCATTCCGACGCTCGGCACGCGTCGTAATACCTTGCCCGTCGGAGCCGACACCAGGTTCGCTCATCGCAAAGACGCCGATGATCTCTCCCCGCGCCAGCCGCGGAAGATATTCGCGCTTCTGCTCCTCTGTCCCACCATGCAGGATGGCCAGGCTACCGATCCCATTGTTTAGGTCGACGACGTACCCGATCGCCAGCGGAGCCTTATGGATCTGTTCCAAAACGAGGCACGTCTCGAGGAGGTTGAACCCCAGCCCACCGTACTCTTTCGGGATCGTCATTCCAAAGTACCCGCGTTTTGCGACATCGGCGATCACCTCGGGCGGCAGGTAATCCGTTCGCTCAATCTCATCCTCGAGGGGCATCAGCTCCTCATAGACGTAGCGCTTCGTCTCTTCGACGAACTCGAGCACTTCAGGCCGGACACCCTCCATGGCACACCTCCCTATCCATGGTGCCGAGCCACGACGAGCCCATCCACGACCCATGCCCCCGCCCCGTCTTCACCGACGATGAGCGGGTTCGCTTCCGCCACCTCAATCAGCCCCTCTCCTGCCTGAGCGAACCAGCTGAACCGCACCAGCGCATCCACCAGCGCCGCTCGGTCGCGCGGTGCTTTCCCTCGGTAGCCAGCGAGGAGCGCTGCGCCTCGTAGCTCACTCAGCATCTCTTCCGCTTCTTCTGCGGTGATTGGAGCACGTCGGTAGACCACGTCCCGCAGGAGTTCCACCAGCACTCCGCCGAGCCCCACGCTCACCACCATGCCGAACGTCGGATCGTCATGACAGCCGAGAATCACCTCTAATCCAGGAGGTACTTGTTCCTGCACAAGGAAGCCAGTCACACCCCCGGGCTGGAACTCAGCGATTCGCT
>DAOTWO010000288.1:0-1814 GCA_034435855.1 Thermomicrobium sp.
CCCGAGCAGCGTCGCGTTGAACCGGTCGAACTAACACCCGAACTGGAGGCCGCGGTGCGCCAAGCAATCACGCGCATCGAACAACTCCTCGCCCGCCCGGTTCCTCCACCTCCCGTACGGATTCCGGCATGTACACACTGTGCCTATTATGAATTCTGTTGGGTCTCGGAGGCAGACGAAGAATCGCAGGCAACACTGCGGCGTCGTCCTACTCGACAGATCTCGACAGCGGAGAAGACACAGCGATGAAACCGGTCTATGTCTTCTCTTCGGGAAGACTTGCCCGGCACCAGAATACGATCGTCCTGGAAACCGACGAGGGCAAGCGCTTCCTCCCGGTCGAGCAGGTCAGTGAACTCTATATCTTCGGTGAAGTTGACCTGAATAAGCGCTTCCTCGAGTTCGTGGCTCGCGAGGGGATCCTCCTCCACTTCTTCAACCGCTACGGCTACTACTCTGGGACATTCTATCCGCGTGAGTACCTCGCCAGCGGTGCCCTCATTCTCCGCCAGGTCGAACACTATTTAGACCAATCGCGGCGCCTCTTGCTCGCTCGGGCGTTTGTCCGCGGGTCGCTCCGGAATATCCGCACCGTCCTCCTGTATTACCGTCGCCGGCAGGTCGACGTTCAAGAGGCACTGGAGGTCGTTGACCAGGCGCTGGCTGGACTTGAGGCGGCCGACTCACCGCCCGCACTCATGGCGCTGGAGGGGCATGCGCGAGAAGCCTATTACGCTGTCTGGCCTCGCATCATCGACGCCGAGTTCCCATTCGGTCCGCGTACGCGTCGCCCGCCTCGCGACGAAACGAACGCACTGATTTCATTCGGGAACTCGCTTCTCTACACCGCTGTCCTGGCACAGATCTATCAGACGCACCTGGATCCGCGCATCGGGTATCTCCATGAGACGAATTTCCGTCGCCATACGCTCAATCTTGATGTAGCCGAGATCTTCAAGCCGGTGCTCGTTGACCGCCTCATCTTTCGCCTCGTCAACCGGGGACAGCTCCAACGACGGCACTTCGTGACTGGTGCTGAAGGGGTCTTCCTCGACGACGATGGTCGCAAATTGGTCGTCGAGGCCTGGGAACAAACGCTACAAGAGACCTACCGTCATCCTACACTCAATCGTTCGGTCTCCTACCGCACCACGCTGCGGCTCGAGCTCTACAAGATCGAGAAACACTTGCTTGGAGAGCAGGAGTTCTTGCCCTTCGCACTACGCGGCTAAGGTCGCCTGGTCGCTCCTCTCCTCGGTATGCTTCCGAACAGCATCTTAGGGAAGCAGAGGAAACGGGAGTCGGGATGTACGTCATCGTCGCCTATGACGTGGGGGTGGAACGGGTCGCACGAGTACTCAAGATTTGCCGCAAGTACTTAACCTGGGTGCAGAACTCTCTCCTCGAGGGAGAATTGACTCCTGCACAGCTCCGCCGCCTCCAGCAGGAACTGGAGCGGGCCATCGACCAGGATACTGACACTGTGCAGTTCTACATCCTTCCACAGGCCTCAGTGGCTAAGCGCGTCACGATCGGTATCGTAAAGAATGCACCCTCGCAGCTTGTTTAGGGTTCCTGCGCGCTCCAACCTACAGAGGAGTTGTCCCGCTTTAGAGAGTGGTTGCGCTCTCACCACCCTGCTGCGCCTCCGCCATCGCTCGGCCAAAGGCGGCCCAGAAGGGATCGACGCGCGGATGTTCCAGCCGCTGTTCGCGCCCCTCTACCACCAGCGTCAGCCCACGCTCGGGCGGTACTACCTCGCCCACAATGCTCGCGGCAATCCCCTTGGTCGCGAGTGCAGCCAACAAGGCTTC
>DAOTWO010000289.1:0-3833 GCA_034435855.1 Thermomicrobium sp.
CAACCTCACTCCGGAGGAATCTCTCGGAAGGCATACTCAATGCGAATCCCCCGCCGCGCCTGAATCATGCGGGCACCCCAGTACAGCAATGCTCCCACCACAAAGACGCCAACTGTCAGAACTTGCACATTCGGGAAGTACGCAAGCCCCACAAACGGATCCAGCCAGAATACCACCTCACAGATGACCAGACTCAACACGGCCAATGCCCCGACGAGCGACATCAAGGGAATCCCAGCCAACCGCCAGCGCACAGGTGACGCCTCGAAATCGGCCCGTCGCCGGTACGGAAAGACGATCGCTGCGACAGCGGTGAGGAGGAAAGAGATAATCCATCCGAAGATTCCCACGATGCTCGCGAGCACGATCTTCCACGCATAGAGCGCAAGGCAGATTTCGCCGAGGATCCCGACGACGAGAATTGCGACGAGCGGCGTGTGGGTACGCGGACTCACATATGCCAGCCGTTCCGGCATCAGCCGGTCGAACGACCAAGCCAGCAGTATGCGGGTTGAAGCCAAGTAGTTGATCGGCAACCACACGTAGGTCCAGAGGAGGAAGCCGATTCCCAAAAAGAGAACGAGGGGCAAGCTCCGGTACACCACCGCCCCGGCGAGCTCCACGAACGTCGGAGTGAAGGCGAGTCCTAGCGCCGCCGGGTCGGCTGCCCCAATTGCAGCCAGTCCCTCATAGCCAACCATCTTCTGGAATGCCGCCACAAGCACAAGAATCCACAACGTACAGTACATGACCGAGCCGGGCATCCCGAAGAGCTGCGCGCGCCGCGCATCCTTTACCTCGCCACCGATGATGCTTGACGTGATGGAGTAGAGGACAATGTAGAGTGGCAGGCTCAGTGAGAGGAATGTCTGATATGCATCGAACGGTTGGGGTTGCTGAGAGCCCGAAGCTTCTTGGGCCACCCGAAAGGCATTCGCTACCCCACCGACAGCCTGCACGTACTCATCGAACCGGACGATGAATGTTTCGCGCGGGGTAATCAGCGCGATCAGCCCAGCGATCGCCACGGCGATCGTCGCGATCACAAAGGTGATGTTCTGAATGCGGAAGTACAGTTTGGTGCCGAGGGCGAAGACTGCACCGAATCCGACAATCAACACTGTCCCTGCTACAAAGATACCGAGTGGCGTCTGCCAGAAGTCTGCAAAACGCATGAGATCAGGTTCTCCGGCATTTGCAGCGAGCATTCGGAACAGTGAGGACAGCCCGTACTGTCCGAAATAGGCCGCGGGAATACCAATGTAAACGCTGAGCCAGACGAGCCAGTTGAAACTGCTAACAAATCCCAGCACCGGGGACAACGTCCGGCTAATGTACACGTAGTCACCACCACTGCGCGGCATCGCCGCCGCAAATAGCGCATACGTCGTTGCGTGTGCGAGCGCAAGAATACCAGCAATAAGTGCACCACCAAGCATACTCGCACCAGGATAGAAGGCCGGTACAAAGAGCAGAATGAACAATACGCCGAGTCCAATATTCTGGTTGTTCGTGTTGTAAATAAAGATGTCGACTAGGGAGAGTTCCTTCGTCAAGCCCGTCGCCTCACGCACAAACACGCGTGGTCGACCCGGCAAACGACTCCCCACTCCCCGCTCACTCATTCATCCCGCTCCTCTACCACAATCTCACTCCACAGGGATCTCCCGATAGGCCAGCGAGAGATCAATCCCCTGTCGGCCTCGCCACCACCGTGCAATCCCATAGATCACGAGCCCAGACAGGAAAATCCCCACATTCAACAAGAACATCCCAAACCCAAGAATGCCCTCGCGAAGCGTGCTTGGATCCAGACTGATCCCCGAATATGGGTCGTTCAAGTACGCCCACTGCATGATCACACAGGCCACAATCGAAAGAGCACCCACCACACTCACTACCGGCAGCCGCCCCAACCGCCAGGCAACCGGCGAACTCGCAAACAGCTCCGGCCGCCGATACGGAAGCAGCACCGCGCTGAGTGACACCATAATGAAGGTCAGTAAGAAACCGAAAATCCCGACAAGAGTCGCAAAGTACGGCGTGAAGACATAGATCGCCAGAGAGACAATGGAAAGCGCCCCCATGATCACCAAGCTGACGATCGGTGTATGGAACCGCGGACTGACCGCTGCAAGAGCTGAGGGCATCAAGCCATCGATCGCGTAGGCCACCAGGTTCCGTGACGCATTTAAGATCTGTCCAGGTAGCCAGGCGTAGCTCCAGAAGATGAAGCCGAACCCGATCAGGAATGCGAGCAGGAGATTTCCGCTCCCGAGCGCAACGAGCTCGTGAAAGCGCGGGGCTGCCGCCAATCCGACCGCACTGGCTCCAGCATCTCCGAGGGTGCTGATGGCGCCGATAAGTTCCTCACCAAACGCCCGGGAGACGCTCCACACCAGGAGCAGCCCCCACAGGAGCGCGTACACGACCGTTCCCGGAATCACCCAGATCTGGATCTTGCTCGCCTGTTTCACCTCACCACCGATGTACGCACTGGAGAAACTGAACCCCATCGTCAGATAAATCCAGGTCATGGTGATGAGGGTGTTCCGCAAGTTGAACGGCTGCGGCTGATAGCCACTCTCGCGGATCAGCGCCTCGAGGATGTCACCCCGCCCGCTCAGTGCTGCCAGCTGCTGCGCCAGACTCGACTGGAGAACCGCCGGCGAGCGCAACAGCGCCACCACGATCACCAGGACCGTCGCGAGCATGGCAAAGGCAAAGAGCACGTTCTGCACGCGGAAGTAGACACCCAGGCCAAGGATGAAGAGTCCAACCAGCACGACAATCAGGAGTGCACCGATCACAAACATACCGGTAGCTGAGGCTGCCCAGTCAGCAAAGCGCAGGAGACTCTCATTTCCAGTAAAGGCAGCGAGGATACGCATGAACGGGGCAATACCGAAACTCGCGAGAAACGCCGAGGGTACACCACCATAAAGAATCCACCAGACGGTCGTATTCCAGTTGGACATCATGCCCCAGGCTGGCCCCAGGACACGGCTCACATAGACATAGTCCCCACCGCTCCGCGGCATGATGGCAGCAAGCATTCCATAGGTGGCCGCCGTCGGGAGCGCGAGCAACGCACAGAACACAAGGGAAAGAGGCAGGTTGACCCCACCATACGACGGCATGTAGAGGAATATCAACGCGACCATCAGGCCGATCGAGATGAAGTTCACATTGTAGATCAGCGCGTCGAACAATCCCGCCTCACGGACGAGTCCAGTGGCTGCCCGCGTGAAGACGCGTGGCCCTCGTCCCTGCCCTGACTCCCGCATCTGCTCCTCCTCCCATCATCCCGACGTGCCGCTCACTCGTTCTGCTTCACCGTCCCACTCGCAGGCCACCGCACGCACCGGTGCACCATCAGCACCACGCACGGCCAACGGCAGGCAGACAAAGAGGTAGTTCTGACTCGGTGGGAGTTCGGTCAGCCCACGCAAATTCTCGACAATCAGCACATCCGCCCCGAGCAAGCGGGCATGAGCGTGCTCTGTCCCCCGCACGGTCGAATCGACGTTCAATGCGTCGATCCCTACCAGCCCCACTCCCGCAGCGACAAGGACGTCCACTGCCTCCTCGGAAAGAAACGGATGACGAAAGTACTGCTCCGTCCCCCAATACCGATCCCAGCCGGTCGCGAGCAGCACGGCACTACCCGGCCGCAGCCGCTCCTGCATCCTGAGGAGCGGTGCCGCGGGGATCGGCTCGTCTTCACCGAGCTCCGGAAACGGAATGACAACTGCCGGCACGAAAAAGCGCTCGACAGGATAATCGGTAATCGATCGTCCATCGCTAAAATAATGAGCCGGCGCATCGACATG
>DAOTWO010000290.1:0-2249 GCA_034435855.1 Thermomicrobium sp.
GGCCAAGGGCTCCTTGCTCACGTTGTGCCAGAGCTATCCTCTAGGAAATACGAGAGTACGAGTACTAATAAGGAAGAGAACGAGCCTGATGGCAGTTTTGATGAGATAAAAAACGCTGATATCGGAGGAGCCATTGTAAAGCAAGTGCTTATTGGTGGTGGTAGTGTTAAGTACGGTGAGGAGGAAAGATACCTTATAGAGGTAAATGCACTTATTAACATCTTGAGTAAGGAGTATGGCGAGGAAGAAGAGCGTAATTTGAAGATTAACTCTCTGATTGAGATTGACGCAAAGAAACTCTCAACCAGCGGTGTACCGGAGGAGGTGGGCGGTGAACTCCGTGCCTCCTTCAGGGCTCCGGCAACATTGAAGTATTTCTATGCTTCCCTGAGTCGTAGCTGGTACCTCCTTGACCATGCGTTAGAAAAAAGAGTAGGAGGTGGTGAAGAAGTGAGAACCATCGTTTTCTTAGCGAAAGGCAGGTCTGGAGTGTTCTTATACTCTGATACTTCCCTCCGTCCGGAAATTGAGATTATAAAAGTTGAGAGTTCTAGCAACCCGATAGAGGAGGTCTTGCAAGAAACTAAGAAGCACTACTCTGATGGATCAGAGTTAGAAGAACTACTTCCCTTCTCTCACGAGTATTATTTACAAGTTATTCGTTCCTACGAGAAGGTTGTTGAGGATTCTATTTCCGCTTCCAGCGGTTGCCTGCAAGGGAGAAAGGTCTACCTGTTAGTGGAGCCTGACAAGCTGGACTATGCTGAGTTGGCAGTTGGTACTTTGGAGCATGCTAAGGAAAGGTTTGCTGAGTTCGGCGGGAATGAAGGGAAAAGAAAGTTTCTGAAAGAAGCCATAAGCATAGTGAAGAAACTGGTTAGTGAACGGCTTGGCATGATGAGGGTGCCCGTCATTTCGGCTACCGAGGTGTCTATTAGTAGCTATTTTAGCAGATACTATCGGACTATTCCTGAAAGAAGAATATATACATATCTAACAGCCTCTTATAGGCTTGATGGAAAGGTTGAGGTAGTCAAGGAGAACGTGCTTGGCTTGTCTAAAAGATTTTCTTACATTCACACAGACGATAGCTCTGCAAAGGATAAAGAACCAGATCAGTACTCAACTATAATAAGTCTACACGTTCTTTAAGTGGGGGTGGCCCTGTGTAGTAGCGTGCCAACATAGGAGTATTTTCAAGAACAGCTTGGAGGATGGTTATATGCGACAGGCTTGAAGGCCAAAGTTTCGGGTTTGCCTTGTACCTACCCATACCTTCTCTTTATGGTGTAAAGGTAAGAAGTAAGGCATGGCTAATATAAAATAGTCTTATGAACACTTTCCCCAATCATCCCCTTTTTTACCCTCCCGTTTCTTTGATATTGGAAGAATCAAGTTCATCGGATCTTTTTGACGCTTACTTCCTCGTAGACTACTCCTTCTTTAGAGATTCAAGGAGCCAAAAGAGAACGGGCATCAGGGCTAACTTGAGAGTTGTGGATAACAGGGAGGTTCCCATAGCCTACCTCGTCATCCCAGAGATGGTTGGGCTAGTGGAGAAAGCCAGTCTGCCCAAGAGCGAACACTTTTTTACCTTTCTTTGGCCCAAAATACTCAATCAGCTTGAGTGGGAAAGAATAAAGTCTGGACCGTCTGATGATCCAGGATACTCCTGGACCTCCGAATTCTCTAACAATAGAGGACTATTCAGGTACACGATTAAAAACCTAGAGGTTGGCATGTGGGCGCTAGAGGGAGAGGAGGGCGGAACGAAGAAGAAGAAGCTCACTAAGAAGCAGGAGGCCGGGGCGATAGTAAAAGAGTTAGTCAGTGGGAAACTTCAGTACAAAAAACTCGCAGGAATACCTGTAAGCAACAAGCCACCCACTCTTGTTCTAGCACCTGTTTCAGAGAACTGGTCAGACAACAAAGGAAATGAGTACAACCTTTCTTTTGTTATTGTTCTGCATATACCAGACATAGAAAGTTTCCGTTTTTATGAGGATAAGCTAACAAAAAACTATTTGGTAAAAGTCAAAGCAAAAGTTTCTGGCTATTTCTTGACTATGGGCGTTTCTCACACTTCCTCAGAGATATATGCAAACGGGAAGCCTTCTCCTTCAGGTGTGTTCTCAAGTGTTAAGCCTTTATCGGCCACTAGGCAGAGTAAGTGGGGCCTAACGGTTGGCCTGGTCAACCAGGAGGTGGCTAGCGAGTACCTGGGTCAGAGGTATGGTGTCCGGACGTTC
>DAOTWO010000291.1:0-4418 GCA_034435855.1 Thermomicrobium sp.
AGAACGCGATCGAACTCGTCGTCACGCGCGGTGAGGATAAGGATTGGTACCGCGCTTTGCGCACGCAGGCGCCGGCAGACCTCAAACCCATCGAGACCCGGCAGCATGATATCGAGAATGACTGCATCGGGCCGGAGCGTGCTCGCGGTCTCGAGCGCGGTCTCACCGTCACTCGCGACGGTGACCTCATAGCCAGCCCGTTCGAGGTTGTAACGGATGGCCACCTGGAGTGTCTCGTCGTCTTCGACGAGCAAGATGCGTGTCACGCTACTCCTCCCAGAACAGGAGTGTACCAAGGGAAGAGCAACTTCCGGCGTCGACGCGGCAATCTGGCTACTGGTAGGATTCGGCACACGTCCGGAGGGGCGCGGTGGACGAACGGACAGCCTGGATCGGGTTTCATGCCATCGAGGGAGTGAGTCTACGGAGGCTCGAGCGACTGCTCGAGCAGTACGGCAGCGCGCTGGCAGCCTGGCAGGCACCCGAGGCAGAGCTCCGTGCACTCGGTCTTCCCGAGGGGCCTCTCGCCCGCCTGCTCGCGGCTCGTCGGAGCGGCTTACCAGAGAAGGTGCTGCAACAGGCAGCTCAGGCCGGTGCTCAGGTACTTATCTATCCAGATGAAGAGTATCCGCCGCTCCTGCGCGAAATCGCCAGTCCACCGCTGGCGCTCTTTGTCCGCGGCACACTCGAGCCTCGTGACGTGCGTGCGGTCGCGCTCGTTGGTACGCGTGAGGCCTCGAACTACGGCGTTCAGGTCGCGCGCGTGTTTGCTGCGGAGTTTGCGCAGGCTGGGGTGACAGTGGTGAGCGGGCTGGCGCGGGGAATTGACCGAGCTGCACACGAAGCGGCGCTCGAGGCAGGAGGACGGACGATCGCGGTGTTAGGCACGGGAATTGATGTCGTGTATCCGGCCGGACATCGGGGGCTCGCCCAGCGTATTGTCGAGCAGGGGGCGCTGGTGACGGAGTTTTTGCCGGGCACGCCGCCGCATGCGGGTAACTTTCCAGTGCGCAACCGGATCATCAGTGGCTTGTCGCTTGGGGTGGTGGTTGTGGAGGCACCAGAGCGCAGCGGGGCGCTGATCACTGCCAACTTCGCGCTCGATCAGAACCGCGCGGTCTACGCGGTCCCTGGACCAATCTTCTCGGCGGGAACGTCTGGCATCCTCCGGCTGCTCCGCGAGGGGGCGACGCCGGTCGGGACAGCGCGGGACGTACTGGAGGATCTGCAGCTCGAGACACGACAAATGGCCTTGCCGATTGCCACGCGTGTTCCCGAAGCGGCCCGGCCGGTCATGACGGCGCTCGGAAGAGAAGCAAAGCATATCGACGAGTTGGCAGCCGAGCTCGGGCTTGGGATCGCCCAGCTGAGTGCCTTGTTGCTGGAGCTGCAGCTTGAAGGACTCGTGACGCATCTTGGTGCTCAACACTATGCGCTCGCTGGGTCCGTACTGGCGGGAGGGGGAAAGCGATGATGTGGGCGGTCATTCCAGCCGGCGGGAGCGGGACGCGTCTGTGGCCGGCGAGTCGACGGAACCGGCCGAAGTTTCTCTTGCCACTTCCCGGACCGCAGTCGATGTTGCAGGCAACGTGGGAGCGTCTGCGGCCGCTCGTTCCACCGCAACACTGTTTCGTCGTGACGGGAGCAGCGCATGTGGCGGCGGTACGCGAGCAGCTCCCCGAGCTCCCGGCCGAGCAGGTGATCGCCGAGCCCGCGCCGCGTGGTACCGGACCGGCTATCGGGTTGGCGGCGTTCCTTGTGGCGCGGCATGCACCGCAGGCGCTCATGGGCTCCTTCGCGGCCGACCATTTTGTCGCCGAACCGGAGGCGTTTCGGCGTGCGGTGCGTGCTGGGCTGCGGGCCGCGAGCGAGGGCTACCTGGTGACCATAGGTGTGCCGGCCCGCTATCCGGAGACCGGGTACGGATACATCCGCATCGGCGAGCCGCTCTTCACGGCAGACGATTTGACTGTCCACCGCGTGAGTCAGTTTAAGGAAAAACCGGACCGGAAGACGGCTGAAGCCTATGTCCGGTCGGGTGAGTACTGTTGGAACGCGAGCATGTTCCTGTGGCGGGTGGATGTGTTCCTCGAAGCGCTGCGAGAACTGCTTCCGGACGTGCATGCTCCGCTTTCTGCGATTGCGGCGTGCTGGGGCACACCAGAGGGACGCCGGTGTCTTGAGGAACTCTGGCCGACTGTACCCGAGGTAACGATTGACCATGGCATCATGGAGCGCGCGAGCGAGGTGGCGGTTGTGCCGGCCGAGTTCGGGTGGGCCGATCTCGGTGACTGGCACGGCCTCGCGGAACTCCTTGCAGATGACGCTGATGATTCGGTCGTGCTCGGTTGTGAGCACCTTGGACTGGACACGCGTGCTACGCTCATTTATGGCGGCCGTCGATTGGTGGTGACGCTGGGCGTCGAGGACCTGGTGGTCGTCGACACCGACGACGTGCTGCTTGTCGCGCATCGCTCTCGTGCACAAGAGGTGCGAGAGATTGTGCGTCAACTCGAACAACTCGGGCGTCAGGATCTCTTGTGATCTCACAGTGAGTATCCTGGCTGCCGAACAATCTCAGAGGGGGACAATGGCGACCAAGACGACACGGAAGACAACGAAGAAGGGTCAGGCGACAAAGCCGGCAGCACGCAGCGCAGAGCGGGCGACACGTGTCGATGGCAAGGCGCTTGTCATCGTTGAGTCGCCGGCTAAGGCGCGGACCATTAGCCGGTTCCTTGGGCCAGAGTTCGCTGTGAAGGCCTCGATGGGGCACGTGCGTGACTTGCCGAAGAGCAAGCTCGGCGTCGATGTTGCGCAGGACTTCCAGCCAACCTACACAATCCTCAAGGAGAAGTTGCCAGTCGTTAAGGAACTCCGGGAGAGTGTCCAACGCTCTCGGGAGTTAATCCTGGCCACTGACCCCGATCGTGAAGGGGAGGCAATCGCCTGGCATCTGATCGAGGCGACACAGGCACACGGCAAGCCGATTCGGCGCATCGTGTTCCACGAAATCACCGAAGAGGCGATCCGCGAGGCGCTGGCGCACCCGCGTGGGATCGACATGCGGCTGGTCAATGCGCAGCAGGCGCGGCGTGTGCTCGACCGGCTGGTCGGATATGAGATCAGCCCGCTTCTGTGGCGTAAGGTGAAGAGTGGGCTCTCGGCGGGGCGTGTCCAGTCGGTCGCTCTGCGGCTCATCGTGGAGCGTGAGCGTGAGATTCAAGCATTCGTCCCACAGGAATACTGGACGATCGAGGTCGATCTGTTGCCTCAAGCGAATGGGCAACATGAGCCCTCGAGCTTTACTGCTGTGCTGACCCGGGTGCGTGGGGAGAAGCCGGAACTTCCTAATGAAGAGGTGGCTCGCGCGGTGGCGCGCGAGCTGGAAAAGGCGCACTACTGGGTCGTCTCGGTGAAGGAGCGGCAGAAGCAGCGACGCCCTGCGCCGCCTTTCATCACCAGCACGCTCCAGCAGGAGGCGGGTCGTAAGTTACGCTTCCCGGTGAACCGGACAATGCAGTTGGCCCAGCAGCTCTACGAAGGTGTGGAGCTCGGGCCAGAGGGCAGCGTCGGTCTCATCACCTACATGCGCACCGACTCGACGCAGGTTGCTGCTTCAGCACAACAGCGGGCACGTGAGGTGATCGCGGCCCGCTGGGGTATGGAGTTCCTTCCCGAGCGGCCGCCTGTCTACACCAAGAAGGCTAAAGGTGCGCAAGAAGCGCACGAGGCGATCCGCCCGACCGACCCAGCACGCGATCCGGAGTCAGTGCGGCCGTATCTCACGCCGCAGCAGTACCAGCTCTATCGGCTCATCTGGGAGCGCTTCATCGCCAGCCAGATGGCGAATGCAGTCTACGACACGGTGACGGTCGAAATCGGTGCTGGGCCGGAGTTGGGTGCAGCGGACGCGCCCTATCTCTTCCGTGCAAGTGGCTCGGTCATCCGCTTCCCAGGCTTCCTCGCGGTTTACCGTGAGGGGCGGGATGAAGAGGAGAGCGATGAACTTGACCAGCGGCCGTTGCCAGCGCTCCGCGAGAGAGAGGTACTGCAGTTACTTACAGTGCGACCGGAGCAGCACTTTACGCAGCCGCCGCCGCGGTATACCGAAGCGACACTCGTCAAGACGCTGGAGGAGCTCGGGATTGGGCGGCCAAGTACCTATGCGCCGACGATCGAGACACTCAAACAGCGACGCTACGTCGTTGTCGGTGACCGCAAACTCGTGCCGACCGAGTTGGGGATCCTTGTCACCGATCTCTTACTGCAGCATTTCCCCGACGTGGTCGATATCGGTTTCACCTCTCGTCTGGAGGAAGAGCTGGACGAGATCGCCTCTGGAGAGCGGGAGTGGGTGCCGGTTGTGCGGCAGTTTTACGAGCCGTTCCATCGTCAGGTGGAAGAGGCGGAGCGCA
>DAOTWO010000292.1:0-6265 GCA_034435855.1 Thermomicrobium sp.
CTCCGTTGCGTGGGTCGGGTCGGTTCTCAATGACGTGAGGAGGGCAATGATGGCTCATCCAGAACCCCATCCGGTACTCGGTCGACGAGTATCGCGGCGCGGCCTGCTCGTTGGAGTGGGCGCGGCTGCACTTGGCGGGTTACTCAGTGCCTGTGCGGGTGGTGGGGCAACGCCGACGCCTACCCCGGCACCCGCTACGCCGACGCCCGCCCCAGCAACTCCCACACCACCTGCCGCCACGCCAACCCCAGCAGCGGCGGCAACCCCCACCGTCGTTGTCACACCGGCTACTGCGGCCGAGCCGGTGCGCATCGGGCTTATTCACGGCTATACCGGTGTCTTTGCAGCGCTCGCCGAAAACCTTACCCGGGGAATCCAGCTTTACTTTGAGTCGATCGACAACACCGTGGCAGGACGCAAGGTGACCTTTACCCAAGAGGATGATGCCTCGAATCCGGAGCAAGGCCTCACCAAGACCAAGCAGCTCGTGGAGCGCGACCGAGTACACATGATCATTGGATATATCCATAGTGGAGTCGCACTCGCATGCCGCGACTATCTGCATCAGGCTGAAATCCCGACGATTGTGGATAATGCCGGTGCCGGGGCACTCACCCGAGCCCCACAGCAGCGCAGTCCCTACATCTTCCGTGTCTCCTTTGCAAATGGCCAATACGAGTGGCCCCTCGGCCCGTACGCTTTTGAGCAGCTTCGGTATCGGCGTCTGATCCTCATGGCTCCAGACTATGCCGCCGGTAAGGAGAAGGCTGGCGCGTTCAAGGTTGGTTTCCAAAATGCTGGTGGGGAAGTGGTGGATGAAATTTACCCGCCACTTAATACGACCGATTTCGCTCCCTTCCTGCAACGAGTGCAGCAGGCGAACCCCGATGCTGTTTGGGCGTTCTTTGCTGGTGCTGACGCCGTTCGTTTTGTCCAACAGTATCAAGACTTTGGCCTCAAGGACCTGTTCCCGTTGATCGGTGCTGGCGACCTGGTTGACGAGGCCTACCTCGACCAGCAAGGAGATGCTGCGCTCGATGTCGTGACCTCTTTGCATTATTCCCCCTTCATCGACTCGCCGGAAAATAAGGCTTTTGTCGACGCGTTCAAGAAGAAGTACGGACGGATTCCGAACCAGTTCGCCTACCAGGGCTACATTGCTGGTCGCGTCGCAGCAGAAGCCCTCATCAAGGTTCAGGGCAAAGTCGAGGACAAGCAAGCACTTCTTAAGGCAATCAAGGATGTCCAGTTCGTCGGCCCGGCTGGACCGTTCCGTTTCCATCCGGAGACGCAGAACGTCGTGCTGACGGTCTACTTCCGTAAGGTCCAACGGCTGCCAGACGGAACGCTTGGCAACGTGGTTCTCGGCAAGCGCGAGAATGTCGACGACCTGTCGTTCTGATCACATCGTTGAGGGTGGCGGCTGCTGCCGCCTCCCTCAACACTCGCACTTTTGCGCCTTCTGAGTCGCTCGAGTATCGTTGAGGTATCAACGGCGCTCGCGGCAACGGCTAGACACGAACTGATGAAGCGAGCGGAAAGGGACGATCGGTGCCGGTCAACACTGCGAGCCTTGTTATCGGGTTGTCCTATGCGAGCCTCCTCTTCTTGGTTTCGGTCGGGCTCTCGGTGGTTTTCGGGCTCATGCGGTTTGTCAATCTTGCGACGGGATCGCTGTACCTGATCGGAGGGTACATCGGCTGGTCGGTGGCCCGCTCCACGGGGAATTTCCTTCTCGCCCTTGTCGCTGGTGCCCTCGCTGCACTTGTCGTCGGAATCCTGATTGAGCGCGGTTTCTTGCAGCGTCTCCACCGAAAGGAGCTGCTGCAGGTCTGCTTGACGCTCGGTGTTGCGTACATTGTGCAAGACGTGACCCGCTGGATCTGGGGTGGTGACCCCCTGCGACTCCGCCCACCAGAACTCCTGCGCGGTTCGATGGAGCTCTTTGGCTCAGTGGTTCCGATTTATCGAGTCGCACTGATCGGAATTGGTGCAGTGCTCGCTGTCCTCGTTTGGTATCTCCTGGAACGAACGAAGTGGGGTGCCTACGTGCGCGCCGGAGTCGACGATCTCGAAATGGTAGAGTGCCTTGGCATTAATGCTCGCCGCATCTTCGCGATCGTCTTCTCGCTCGGAGCATTGCTCTGTGGCCTGGGTGGAGCGCTCGGTACCCCGGTGACTGGCGTGGCACCGGGCACGGACATTCAATTGCAGCTCATGGCTCTCATTGTCGTTGTCATTGGAGGTCTGGGATCAGTGACCGGTGCCATTATCGCGAGCATCGTCGTCGCTCTGGTCGATACCATCGTGCGGACGTTCTGGCCTGAGGCCTCCTTCTTCGCCGTGTGGGCACTCGCTGCGTTGGTCCTGATCGTTCGTCCGCAAGGCCTACTGGGCCGCGCAGCGTGAAGGGACGGAGAGGAGACCATGAACGCCAAGTCCATCAGCGCTCAGTGGCGACCGGCCGCGATCCTCGGGCTGCTCGTTCTGTTGCTCATCGCACCGTTCGTCCTTCCGACATACCCTCTCAGCGTCTTAACAGAAATTCTGATCTTCACGCTCTTCGCAATGTCGCTCAATATCGTGCTCGGGTACGCTGGCCTACCATCGCTCGGCCATTCTGCCTTTTTCGGAACCGGCGGTTACGCAGTCGGGCTCCTTGCCAAATATTTTGGCACTCCGGCGCCGCTTGCCTTGCTCATTGCAGTAGTCGCTGGCATCGCACTCGCGCTCATCACGGGACCGTTCGTCTTGCGCACCCACGGCGCGTACTTCCTCATCCTGACGCTTTCCTTAACACAGGTCCTCTTCGGGATCGTCTGGCTCTGGCGTCGAGTCACCGGGGGTGACGACGGTCTTCCCGGTATTCCGACCCCCAAGCTGCCGTTTCTCCTCGGCCGCGTGTCTGATACTGCCAACTTCTATTACCTGACGCTTATCGTCGTAGGCATCGCGATCGCTACCATCGCATGGGTGGTCCGCTCTCCTTTTGGACTTGCGCTCGTGGGTATCCGCGAAAATGAGCGGTACCTGGAAGGCCTTGGCTATCCGACGTGGACGCTGAAATACGTGGCCTATGCGCTCGCTGGCGGATATGGTGCCCTGGCTGGGGGCCTGTTCGCGTACTTCAAAGGCTTTGTTGGGCCAGGGCAGATTAGTTGGCTTCTCGCTGGCGAAGGGATGGTGATGGTCATTCTCGGTGGTGCCGGCACCTTCTGGGGCCCAGCGATCGGGACAATCCTTGTTCTTCTCCTGCGTTATGAAGTGAGCGCCTTCACCCAGCGCTGGGTGATGATTCTCGGCATCGTCTTCATCCTGACCGTTCTCCTGCTTCCCCAGGGAATTGTGCGGTTGCCGAATCGCATTCGTGAGCTCCGTGCCCAATTGCAACGAGAAGCTCCGCTTCCTCGGCCGAGAGCACCAGCGCATCAGACTCCATCCGAACGCACGGTCGAGCAAGTCATCGAAAGGTCCTAACGATGGCCGTACCAGCACTGCAGCTCGATCACGTCAGCAAGATTATAGGCGGTCTCACTATTCTCGAAGGCATCTCGCTCACCGTCCAGCCAGGGGAGCGGCGAGCAATCATTGGGCCAAACGGCGCGGGGAAGACGACATTACTGAATGTCATCGCGGGGTTCCTCCCGGCCACACGCGGTCGTGTCCACGTCTTCGGGCGAGACGTCACAAAGCTCCCCGCTCATCGTCGCGTCGACGTGGGCCTTCTGAAAACCAATCAACAACCGGCAGTCTTCCATGAGCTTACGACACGCCAAAACATCCTGATTGCTCTGCTGCGCGGACGCCACTCGCCCCTGGGGCTCGGTGGACTCGTCGAGCGCGACCGTGAGATTCAGCGCCGGGCAGAGCAGGTGCTGGAGGAGTGGGGATTGCTCGACGTGAGTGACGTCGAAGTCCGGCATCTTCCCCACGGCTACCAACGGCGAGTGGAACTTGCTGCACGCTTTGCCCTGCGCCCTAAGCTCTTACTCCTTGATGAGCCAGCCGCTGGACTGGCCGTCGACGAGATACCCGCGTTTATCGAACGGCTCACACAACTCCCACGAGACATGACAGTTGTGCTCGTCGAGCACAGCATGCGAGTCGTTTTCTCCTTTGCCGATCGCATCACCGTCCTGCACCACGGGGCGGTGCTGGCTGACGGAACGCCGGAAGAAATCCAGCAGAATGAGGACGTGCAGGCTGCCTATCTCGCGGGAGCGATGCGAGGACGCGATGCTGGAGCTGCGTGACGTTTACGGTGGCTATGGCGAAGGATTTGTTCTCAACGGTCTTTCCCTCACCGTAGAAGAGGGACAAGTCGTCGGGCTGCTGGGTCGCAACGGGGCCGGCAAGACGACAACGATGCGTGCCATTATGGGGCTCCTTCCGCGCTTGGCAGGAGACATTCGGCTGCGCGGGGAGTCGCTAATCGGTTTGCCACCGTACGTTATCTCGAGTAAGGGCCTGGCACTGGTCCCACAAGGGCGACGGATCTTCCCCTCACTCACGGTCACGGAAAACCTCCTCCTTGGCGCTCGCCCACCACGCTCCGACCAGCGGGTGCGGTGGACGGTCGAGGAAATTTACCGCCTCTTCCCGATCCTCAAGGAACGTGGGAAAATTCGCGGGACGCTCCTCAGTGGTGGTGAGCAGCAAATGCTCACCATTGCACGCTCGTTAATGACCCAACCGCTCGTCCTGCTCTGTGACGAGCCGTCCGAGGGACTGGCACCAGTGATGGTGCAGCGCGTCGGCGAAATCTTGCAGCGACTCAAGCAGGCGGGGCTCTCGATTCTCCTCGCCGAGCAGAACCTCGATCTTGCCCTCTCAGTTATCGACGTTGCGTACATTATCGAAGAGGGGCGAGTCATTTGGCACGGCTCGGCGCAAGAACTCCTCGCGAACCGGGATCTGCAGGAGACGTACCTCGGTCTACGGGTCGAGGTATGACACCGAGACGGTCCGGCTGCAATGCCCTCCTCGCCATCCTTTTGTCTCTGCACCTGGAAAGGGTCGTTGACCGGCGGCTGCCCTCGACTGCAACCGTGTACCCGCCCCTCGCGCCGAGAGATGTTTGCGGTCAGACGACGACCGAAGAGGCGCCGGATGGGCGAACGTGGGCCCTCGGTCACATCCGAGGTAGCATGATGAGGGGAACCCGACGATGTCGCGGATTACGCTCACCCTTGCTGCCGCGCCGTATGACCGGATCCTCCCGCTTGTCGATGGTCGTGTAGCCGTCCGCGGTATCGAGCTCATGTATTTGCCCCAGCTAGTTGAAGAGACGTTCTGGCGTATGGCTCGATACCAGGAGTACGATGTCGCCGAGTTCTCCCTGTCCTCCTACCTCATCGCGCGGGACCGTGGTGATCCACGTCTTACGGCCATTCCCGTTTTCCCTTCCCGAATGTTTCGGCATTCCGCTGTCTACGTAAACACGCGCGCCGGTATCAAGGAGCGGCGTGACTTGATTGGACGGCGAGTGGGAATACCCGAATACCAGCTTACGGCACTCCTGTGGGTAGGTGGAATCCTCGCCGACGATTATGGTGTCCGTCCAGAAGACATCGAGTGGTATGTAGGTGGTGAAGAACGGGCAGGACGACGAGAGAAGTTACCGCTCCAACTTCCCGATCGAATAAGTGTCCATCCAATCCCCCCGAATACCACGTTGACCGAGCTCCTCGTCCGTGGCGAACTCGATGCAATGATCGCCCCACGCGCACCCTCCGCGTTCCTCGAGGGACATCCCGCAGTGGGCCGGCTGTTCCCCAACTATCTCGAGGTCGAGGCTGAGTACTTCCGCCGGACCGGCATCTTCCCTATCATGCACGTCGTCCTGATCCGTGATGACGTCTTGGAACGTTTTCCTTGGGTTGCCCGCAATCTCTTTGAGGCATTTGAAGCCGCTCGTCGTATCGCCCTGACTGACCTGCGACAGACCGCAGCACTGGCAGTAATGCTGCCCTGGCTGCATGCAGAAGTCGAGCGCACACGTACGCTCCTTGGTGAGGATTACTGGCCCTACGGCATCGAAGCGAATCGACACGTCCTCGAGACAGCGATCCGCTACGCGCACGAACAGGGTCTCATCCGACAACGGTTCCGCGTCGAGGATCTCTTCGCTCCTTCAACGTTGGAGGAGTTCGTGATCTGAGGAGTGCAGGTATGGGATTGATCCTCGCGAGCTGGTTGCACTTGCCTGTCAGGTACTCGCCCTTGAGGGACAGGACGACTATGTATGGGGACACGTGTCAGTACG
>DAOTWO010000293.1:0-1952 GCA_034435855.1 Thermomicrobium sp.
CGGCGCGGATCACCTATGAAATAGCGCGGCTGAATCTCGGAGAACGGGGATGGGAGCTCGCTTGGCACAAGTGGTGTCCGACCGAGATGTGCGGCTGCTTCCTCAAGAGAACTCACTTCACGAACGCCTTCGGTGTGCTCCTGTGGTGTAACCTGCAATGCTTGGGCGAACTGTTCCCGGAAAGTCGCACGGTTCTCTTCGGGAATTGCCTCGAGCTGAGTAGCCAGGGCTTGCACCGTGTCGGCTGGAATGGTGATCGCAGCGAACTGTTGGACCCGGAAGCGTTGGACGAGTTGGTCGGCTAAAGCACCGACAGGGGCGAGCCAGACAACGAGGGTGATGGTCGTTGTGACGGCGAGCGCGAGAGCCGGGACACGCAGGCGACGCATAGGAACCTCCTTTCGCGGTCGTGACGATAACACACGCGGGGTGCTGGCTGCGCTCTCCAGCGCAATGAGGGCCCGCGCAGCGAAGTCGGCATTTGCCCGCAGGCGGGCCAGCCGGCACTGGCATGCGGCGCAGTTCTCCAAGTGCGTCTGGATGAATGGATCATCCGGAGCATCAAGGAAACGACGCAACCGCCCTTCGGACGGGCACTGCCTTCGCCATAGTCGCACTGCCTCACCTCCTCTCGAATGCTAGTCCATGCGTGTGAGTGCCTCATACCTCTCCCGGAAGCGGCGTTCGGCGCGTGCCAGCAAGGTGCCGAGCGAACTCGGACGAATCCCGAGCGTTGAGGCGATTTCCTCATAGTTGAGGCCGCTCGCGCGCAGTGCCAGGAGTGCACGATCGCGATCCGAAAGCTGGTCGAGTACGGCTCGCACGAGCGCTGCGGTTTCGGCACGCTCGTACCCTTCGTCCCGCCGTTGCCGGTGCAGCCACTCCAGGCGGAGCCAGCGAGCCCAGTGGAACTGCGCACGGCGTCGACTTCGGAGAACGTTAAGTGCGGTATTCGTCGTCACGCGGGCCAGCCAGAGCCGAAGTGCCTGTGGCCCCTCCAATGCGGGTGGTTGCTGGAACAGGCGAACAAAGACCTCTTGGCAGATATCTTCTGCGTCTTCGGCGTTGCCGACGATGCGAAGTGCGATGCGCGAAACGAGCGGCCGATAGCGCTCATGGAGAGCAGTGAAAGCCTCCTCCTGTCCTCGGCGGATTGCCTCGAGGAGATCCTCATCGTGCAGGCTCGTCACAAGTGGCACCGCCATCAACACCTCACTTGGCACCTCTAACAGGAAAACACCGCTGGGGCTCTTTGTGTGACACCCTACCTCAGCGGCCAGGACGGACCAGAGGTCGCTCGGGAATTTTTGCCAACCTCATGGCGTCGGAGTAGCAACTGGAGGACGCGCCGGGCTTGGTGTGGCACGCGGTGTCCCGGCAGGTGAGGCAGCTGGAGTTGCCGCTGGTGTCCGCGCTGGCGTTGCGGCTGGTGTGCGTGCTGGTGTTGTCGTCGGTGTCCTGGCTGGTGTGGCGGCTGGCGTGACGTGCGGAGTCGTAGCGGGCGAGGCTGCAGGTGTGCGCGGTGCAGCGGCTGGGGTCGCTGCGCGGGTCGGTGTCGGAGTGGCCGCGCCACCACCGCGACAGGCAGCAGCGGTGACGAACGCCAAGGTGAGGAGGACGATTGCAATCACCATCGTGCGAGGCAATGACCTCTTCATTCTGGCGGCATTTCCTTCGTTTGCAGCTCCGACTCATGCGGATGCCTTCACCTCCGGCCGTTCCTCGGAGCACGGTCAACTGACCTGCTCCAGCTCCTGAGAACACCGGTGGATGTGCTGGTGTGACAGCAAGAGGTGCCTGTTGACTGTGGTAGAGTCGGCGCTGGCGGTGGACAGAGGTTGCTCTACCGTCGTAACGGTGAAGGGGACGGGAGCAATGCGGTTGCGAAAACTATTGGTTGGCCTCGCGCTGGTCTCGCTCGTTGCCATTGCGTGTCGATCGAGTGGCGGGAC
>DAOTWO010000294.1:0-5738 GCA_034435855.1 Thermomicrobium sp.
TGATCCGGATCGGGCAGGAGAACCGTGGGCTGCCGCGCTACGGCGTCGACTTCGAACCGATCGACAGCGTGCAGGTCGCCCGGGCCTGTGGCTGCGAGGGGGTGGTGGCGCGGACGGCTGAGGAGCTTGCGGCAGCGGTCGAGCAAGCGTTGGCGGTGACTCGCGCAGGGGTACCGTTCGTGATTGAAGTCCCGCTTGATGCCGAGGCCTACCGCCCGATCGTATGAGCGGCTGACTCGTCAGCACCGTGAAGCTGCAGTCTTATGGCTCTGGTGATGCACGCATCGTCCCGCATGGTTTGTTGATGAGCGTGCCGTGACTGGCTGCGACCCGGGCACAGTCACGTCACCCTCTGCGGGCGAGACGCTCCCGTACCGTCTCGTGCGGGCAGATGGGAACGAAATCGCAAGCGACACACGTTTCGTGCCGGTAGCGGGGATCCCAGTTCTCGAGGATCTTCGCACCGAGCATCTCTTGCTGCACCTTCTTCTCAATTTCCAGTACGGTGTTGTCGAAGTAGTGGAGGGCCTCGTGGATGTTGTTGGGGCTGGCCTCGATCACGCGGATACAGCGCTGGAGGCGGAAGGATGGCGAGAGCGTCGGTACTGCTTGATCGTGACCCCACGCTCCGATTAGCACTCGATCGTTGCCATCCGGTTTGACGTCCGTAGTGTTGTTCAGCAGTTCTTGTTGGAGGCGTACGAGATCATCCCTTGAGGGGACGAGTTCGTTGAGGTAGAGGAGCAGGCAAGCCTCGACTCGAGATTCTCCCACCTGCTGATTGCGTAACCAGGCGTAGGTCAGGATCTGGAGTTCGTGCGCTTTCCACTCTGGTTGGTCAAGTGCGGGGCGTCGTGTCCCTTTGTAGTCGACGATGATCTCGGCATTTCGCGAGAGGGAGGAAAGGACAGTCCTGATCGTCTTCGGGAGCATGTCTAGCAGGTGTTCGTCGATGTGTCGGGTGGCGAGCACATCAGCCACACCGGTCACACTGTAGGCTTCGGCCCGGAACGAGGGTTGAGGGAGTCGCCGCGTGCCGCGAAGTCGGACTTCGGCCTCGGAGATGAGTGGGAAGAGCCAAGGTCCGAGGTGATTGATCGCCGCCTCGACTCGTTGGCTGGCCAGGAGTTTGTGTGGATGCTCATGGTCAGGGCAGTTTCCCCGGTAATTTTCGCGGGAGTTCTCGAAGCGGCAAAAGATACCGGGTGGATCGGGAATGCCACGTGCCAGCAGCTCTTTGTTGAGGGCTAGTTCGATCGGTCGGATGTGATCCAGCCACTTCCACGGAAACGGGGGGTGTTCGGTCTTCCACCGTCGGAAGGCCTCTTCGAGGACACCGTGGATGAACTCCCCGAACCAGATCTGGACGGGGCGAGAGGGTGGCAGTCGGTTGCGGTTGTAGAAGCGGTACTGTAAGGCGCAGGTCCGATAGGCAAGCACGTCGCCGGTCGCGCTGTATTCGGGAATCGTCGAGCGCTGTCGCTGGGGTGGTCGGGTGCTCATTGTCCGCTCCAATTCAGCACGTCCTTGAAAAGTGTTGATGCGTGGCAGCGGCCATCTCGTGTCCACCCATTGGGGACACTCTTCTGGCGTCCTGGGAGCAGGACTAGGAGTTCCTTGGCCCGAGTGAAGGCGACATAGTAACGGCGGATGAGATCATCGAAGGCACGGTCTCGTCCTGGACGGGGCAGTTCTCCGAGCGCCGAGTGTGGGCCGAGCTGGTCCTCGAGTCTGTGCTCCTCTTTCCCGTCATTCGGAAATCCCCAGGGACCGGTGTCCAGGTCCACGATAACGACGGGAAATTCGAGTCCCTTTGACTGGTGGATGGAGAGGATGTTGACACGGTCACCCGGGAGCGTCTCCAGGAGTTCTTCATCGAGGTCGAGCCAGCCGCGGGCAATCGGCACTAGGACACCAAAGAGGATCTCTCGCTTGGAGCTCTCCTCGCTCGGAGCGAACTTTCCAGCCCATGGGCTGACAGCGGCGGCCTGAGTCACTGCGCGCGTCACGAGTTCGAGGTAAGTCAGGCCATCGACCGTCTGGACGAGTTCAGGAACCCAGCGAAGCAGTTGGTAGACGATCCGAATAGTCGGCAGTTCCTGGTGTACTGAATTGGCGCGCGGTCTCGCCAGCTGCTGGAGTGCCTGGCGAAGATTATGGTCCTGCTCGATCCGTTGACTCGCTTGTCTCCGCCATTGCTGGAGGATCTTGAGGACATCCTGGGCTTTCACACTTTGCTGCACGAGTTGATTGTCCGGGTCGATAACGTGGAGTAGCAAGCCGCAGAGCGCCGCGACCGGTTCGATCGTGTGGAGCGGTTGCCCGCGTGGGTTATAGACCGGGATGCCACGCCGCTCAAGCGCTTGCCGCAGGTGCCAGGGAAAGCGCGGGCGGCCGTTTGTTGACAGCTCTCTCGGACTGTAGGTCAGGATTGCGATCTCTCCGAGTTGATCAATCCGGAGGGGTTGGCCATTCAGCGAAAGGCCAGGGTCATGAAGCCTAGCGACGAGTTCGGCAACTTGTTCAGCCAGAGCAGACTTTTCGCCGGCCGAGAGGGTGAGGACAGGAGGCAAATGCTCAGCGCGGTTCGCGCGGATGGGTGGCTTCCCGGTGACTCGAGCTTCTTTGTAACCATCGTCCAGCTGGATGAACTGGTTGGCGAAGGCAACGATCGGTTGTCGTGAACGGTAGTTTGTAGACAGGCAGTAGCTCTGTGCGCGCTTGCCGAAGCGACACTCGGTAGCCTCTGGAAAGCGTTCGAATACCTCGACGGTTGCACCGCGGAAACGATAGAGCGCTTGGTCGTCGTCCCCGACGACGAGCATCCCTCCACCGTTGACTACACAGCGACGGCCGATTTCCAGGTAGATTGCTTCTTGAAGCGGGTTGGTGTCTTGATACTCGTCGACGAGTAGATAGCGGAGTTTCCGCAGATCGTCGGTGATTTTGTCATTGCACAAAAGACAGTAGAACTGCCAGTTGATGAGGTCGTGATCCACGATGTGGTGCTTGTGGAGCAGCTGGTCAACGAGCTCGATGGCACGTCGCGCTTGGTCAGACAACTTGTCGCGGTTGACCAAATACTGGTAGACGCGACTGCGGAATTCCAGGAGTGCCTTGTGCGCATCACGGAACGGAGATTGGATGAGCCAGGCGACTTCCTGGATCTTCTCGATGGTGTCTGCCCGCAGTTGCGGGTTGCGCTGGAGCAGGAGGCGCAGCGCGTAGTCCTCGATGACAACAAGATTGCGGTACTCACGTCCAATGGTGCGGAGGGCCTCCTGGACGAGGCTATCGAGCGTGCCGAGGCGAATGGAGCCGATGTCGGGTAGTGCCGTGCCTTCTGTCCTCAACTGCTCCCAGAGGTGGAGCCCCCAGTCTTGGATGCGGGAACGGAGTTCGTTGGCAGCGCGGCGAGTGAAGGTTGTAGCCATGATCTCGTGCGGTCGGATCGCATCGACGAAGATGAGCTTGAGGACGCGGAGTGCGAGCACCCGCGTCTTGCCGCTGCCTGGGCCGGCGACGACGTGAAGAAGTTCGTGGGGAGGCGCTAATACAATCCTGCGTTGCTCCTCGTCCATCGTGATCGCGCAGTTGCGGGCTGCCTCTTCGAAACATTCATTCGTGATCTGCCGGGAAGCACTGGTCACCATTGCGCACCTGCCGGTAGAGGAGTCGCGTGTTGTGGATTCCACGACGCCGGTTGCGTTCTCCGCCACGAAAGATCACGACATGGATGCCGAGGGATCGGCAGACCACACAGGGGCACTGTTCCCACGGTCGAGCGAGCAGTGTCCGGCGGTAGAGGGAACGGAGGTCGCGCCGTGCGAGGTCGTCGCGGTCGATCAGGGAGTCGTAGGCCAAGACAGCGTCGAGTGTGGATTCCACGTCTTGTTCTCCTGCAGCGTAGGCAACGAGAGCTCGTAGTGCTTGCTGCTCGAGTTCCACTGCGTCCTCTGGCCGTATACCCCTCTGCAGCAATTTTCGGCGGTTACGCGGATCGCTTGAGACTGGAACGCGAATCGCCGAGTACCATCGGCCGTCAACTCCTAAGTAGTTCTGATCCGATCGTAGCCAGGCTTTTCGATAATAACTGGCAGTGTCGAAACTGTCTACTCGGGATTCTTCGAACAGATGCTGCAGTTTGGGACGAAAGATCCCGAACAGATGGATCCAGATCCGTCTTCGCATTGAGGCCCGTACGGCTGCAACAGCGCGGACGATCTCGGCGATCTCCCGATCACTACGGAATACCAGCCCCCCAATGCCGAGATGTCGGTAGCCCATCTCGATGAGAAGCGCAGTTGACCGGGCGTAGTCTGCTGCGTCGAGGCCGTGCACGACACCAACCGGGTGGAACGAGCCGTAGTGCCGAGCTTCGGCCAAAAACGCAGCGGCGTTGGCAAGCGTGAGTTGCAGGCGTCGCTGCCGCTCCGGCAGGGGCAGATAAGGGGCGGGAATGTGATCCACGCTGGCTCCGAGATCGAACCCGTAGATGTGATAGAGAAAGGCTGCCTCGGAGACGGTGATCGGGGGCTCCTCTTCCTCGACGTAACTGAAGGCGCCGCAATCGCCGAAGAGGATGGCATCATCTGGTAGCTGATAATACTGGCGCAGCTGTTGTGGAGCGGTTGACCGGGGGTCAGATCGGTCGAGCTGCTTGAGCAAGCCTTTGTGCGTCAGGCGCTGTGCGAGGCTCACAAGAATGCCGTCGGAGATCGGTTCACCGAGCGCAGTTGCAGCGTGCACTCGGCGGCGCGCTCCCGGGGGTCCGGAGAAGTGTTCGGTGAGAAAGTCGAAGTCAGGATCAAGGAAGTCCTCCCAGTCAGGGAAGAAGACAGTCCGTCGTCCCATGTCGACCGGGTCGTGACGCGTTTGCAAGACGGAGGGCAGCGCTTGCAAAGCACGTCCCAGATGAGCCCGCTTTTCGCCGATCGCGCCTGGAACAACAGTGACAGAAGAGTAGCCAGCAGCCTGGAGAGCGGGTAGGAGGGATGACACATAGAGGGACCCTGCCACGAGTACGGTTCGGTCCGCAAGGTCTCGCCAGCGCGCGAGCGTGGCGAGGACTGTAGAACGGAGTTGTGCGGCTCGCTCAGAATCCAAGCGACGCTCGTAGTCTGGGATCGGCGCGAGAGCTCCGATGAGACCGTACTCGGCAGAAAACGTTCCGATTCGCAGTGCTGGGGGCCAGCCCCGCCGGCGCAGGAAGGCTCGGAGATCCTGGTAGAGCGGGCCGTCGTATCGGAGGATCGCCGGGAGTGGCTGCGTGTCGTGCCGCTTGCGCGCAGAACAGCCGAGCAGCAGCAACATTGGATTCCTCGCTCTCCCAAATGCTCCGAACAGCCGTGGTATACTGTCGGCAGTGGCGTGCAAGGATATACGAAGAGCAGACGCAATATTCTGCCCTAGTTTGTACTACAGTACTGAGCAGCTGCTCCGGTGTCAAGCTGCTTAGCGCCAGCAGGGCCGGGACCACCCGTCGAGTTCGCGGCGCTTGAGCTGGGCACTGAGCCCATACTGACGGGCGACTCGGCACATCTGGGACTTGGTCACGCCGTTCTCCACGTACTCGATGGCGAAGACAGGCTTGCCGGCGCGGCGGAACGGAGCGGTGAGGTGGCACCACCCCTCAGCGACACAGCTTTCGACCAGAATCCAGTCGAAGTGGGCGACGAGCTCCGAGGCTTGCTCGGCATCGTTCTTGAGGCCAATGGCAAGACCGCGCGCATGGGCTT
>DAOTWO010000295.1:0-3080 GCA_034435855.1 Thermomicrobium sp.
GCACGACGAATCGACAACCAGCTGCGAGGGCGTGCTGGGCGGCAGGGCGATCCTGGTTCAAGCCGGTTCTACGTCTCACTGGAAGATGAGTTGCTACGCCGCGTTGGGACCGATCGGATTGAGGGATTGCTCGAGAAACTGGGGATGGACGATGACCATCCCATTGAACATCCCTTGGTTAGCCGGATGATTGAGGAGGCCCAGAAGAAGATTGAAGGCTACAACTTTGATTTGCGCAAGCACCTCGTCGAGTATGACAGTGTCATCAATAAGCATCGTGAGGTGATTTATGCCGATCGTCGGAAGATTGTCATGGGCGAGGACATGCGCGAGCATGTCCTTGGTATGGTCCGGCGGCAGATCGAAAAGGCGGTGAAGCAGGCCTTTGAGGCTGCCGATGAGCCAGATCCGGAGGAAATCCTGCGCACGTTTGTGGGGATCGTTGGCGATGCGGACGGCCTCACGCCGCGCGACTTGGAGGAGCGAGACGAGAGCGAGCTTGTCGAGATGCTCTGGCAGCGGGCGCTTGCTCGGTATGAGCGCCGCGAGGCCGAGTTTGGCGCTGCTACGATGCGGACAATTGAGCGTCTCGTTCTGCTCCAAGTGATGGATCGGCTGTGGATCGAGCATTTGACCGAAATGGAGCACATGCGGCATGAGGTCGGGCTGCAAGCCTACGGCCAGCTCGATCCGCTGGTGGTCTATAAGCGTGAAGGCTACCGGATGTTCCAGCAGTTGCTGGAGAACATCGAGTACGACGTGGCACGCCTGATCTACCGCGTGCAGCTGGCTCCGGCCTTGACACGGCCGGTCATGCAGGTTGGCACGCCGAATCGGGGTGGCGATGGTACGGGACCAGCACGGAAGAAGCAGAAGGTGGGCCGCAACGATCCGTGCCCCTGCGGCTCAGGAAAGAAGTATAAGCACTGTTGCTTGCCCAAGGAAACCGGACTGAGTGCGACGAGTAGTTCTATGCGTGGATAATTGAGTAAAATAAAGGGGTAAGGGTAGGAGCGTTATCTGTATTCTTATGACCGTACTTCTCGCTAGCTCTCTCTTACTTGGGTGACACAGTGCGGAACGCAGGGGATTGCGTCTGCCTTCGTCCGAGGCACCGGTGTGAGGTTTCAGTTGTGTCGTGAGTTGGGCAAGCCTCTTCAGCAGGTGTCTGCAACTGAGGATCGAAGCCTCACCTTGCCGGCGGAAGATGATCGCGCCAAAGAGGAAATCCTGGAGGAGGGCTGACGCCTGCGCTGGTGTATGATTAGGTTCACGGACACTTGGTAGTCTGTTGCCGGGGTATGGTCCAGTGGGATGAGCAAGCTTATCGCCTTTGCCTCCGTTTTTATCTCGTGTCGCATAACGTATTATAGCTGACACTACATTGAGGCGCTGTCCGACAAATCTGCTTCACTGCCCGCCATAGGCGAGTCACTACTTTTCGTGCGGCTGCCTCAGCCTCAGGGGAGAGTCCCATACCTAGCTGAAACGAGTAGCTGACTATACCGTAAAGAATGAGGCGTGAGGGAAGTTCTCCGAGTGTTCTGGCAAGTTCAATGACTTCCCAAAGATCAATAGTATGAGTCGATGTCGTCTGTAAGCGAGCAGTTCGAATTCGGTGGGAAAGGTTCAACCGAAGAATCGTACCTACCGGATATGGTGCTAGAACTGCGTCGATAAGATAGACGAAAGAGAATCCTCTCCATATGTTGAACAGGAGCGACGGGTCGCTCGACTGGAGAACGACAGCTGTCACTCCTGGCCAGCTGGCCGCTGCTATATGTTTGGCGACCCACGGACCGACCCCATCATCACCGCGCAGCTCATGACCGACGCCAACAATCAGCACCGTATTCCTGCTCATGAATGCTCATCCACGATGTCAAGGCGTAGGAAATGTGTGGCACAGGAAATACAAGGGTCATAGTTGCGAATCACGTGCTCGCAGAAACGCGTTGCACGATCTTTGGATAGTCGAATCACGCTTGGAGCAAGGAGTCGTAAGTCGTCCTCAATTCGTTTCTGGTTCTGAGCTGTCGGTGGCACAATTCGTGCATCCCGAATGCTTCCATCTGCTCCAACCTCATAGCGATGGTAAAGGAGACCACGTGGCGCTTCACTCGCTCCAAAGCCGATGCCGGATCGTACCTCGTAATCGACCCAGGGGCGAGCAGGTGGCTCATAGCGCTCGATCAGTGCCAGGGACTGTTCAAGCGCATGAATGATCTCCAGGCAGCGAACAACGATGCTCCGAAAGGGATTCTGTAACGGTGGAACATGCCCCGTCTCATGAGCTACTTCCTGGGCAAGAGGAGAGAGTTGGGAGAAATTCAGATTGAAGCGAGCGAGCGGCCCAGTGAGATAACTGCCACGTCCGGCAATTTCGTAGTGGAGGGCTGTCGAGTGCGGTACCTGGTGCTCTACAACAAGTTCCTCGAAACGACTCACCGGGAGATCGACTCCATAGCTTGACACGACGTGACCATCCAGAATGGCGTATTCCGTCGGATGACGGAGAGCAACAAACTCGTACGTTGGCTCAAAATCAGGAAAGGGAAAGCGAGCGACCCACCGTGCCAGTGCCAGAGCCGTCTCCAGTCCACGCTGCAGTGGATCGCGGAGTTTGCGCAGTTCAGCGGGCCTGGGCACCGAGTAGAACCCGCCGACGCGGACATTCACCGGGTGAATTTCACGGCCGCCGATCAGGGCGAGCAGCTGGTTGCCCACATTCTTGAGCTGCAGTGCTCGCTGGACAAGATCACGATTGGTCTGGGCCATTTGCACAACGTTGTCAACGCCCAGGAAATCAGGGGCATGCAGCATGACCACGTGCAACGTATGGCTCTGGATCCACTCGGCGTAGTACAGGAGGAGCCGGAGCTGACGTATTTCCGGAGGAATGGTGATCCCAAACAGGCTCTCCAGAGCATTACAAGCACTCATCTGATAAGCGACCGGACAGATACCGCAGATGCGGGCTGTGATATCGGGTGCGTCAGTGTGGGGGCGGCCGCGGAGCAAGGCTTCGAAGAAGCGAGGTGGCTCGTAGATCTGGAGACGAACGTCCATCGGCTTCCCGT
>DAOTWO010000296.1:0-2331 GCA_034435855.1 Thermomicrobium sp.
GCGGTCGTGGAAGTCTTCCCCGAAACGGGCGAGATCAAGCTCCTCGAGTACTACTCGGTCGATGACTGTGGCCCCCGCATCAACCCTCTCCTCGTCGAAGGTCAGGTCCACGGTGGCCTCGCCCAGGGCATCGCTCAGGCCCTCTGGGAGGAGGTGCGTTACGACGACTCCGGCCAACTCCTCACCGGCACCCTCATGGACTACGCCATCCCCAAAGCTGCAATGCTCCCCTCGTTCACCACTGATCAGACCGAGACTCCAACCCCGCTCAACCCGCTTGGGGCCAAGGGGATCGGTGAGGCAGCGACAATCGGCTCAACCCCAACCATCGCCAACGCGGTGATGGACGCCTTAGCGCCCTTCGGGATTGAGCACCTCGATATCCCGTTGACTCCAGAAAAGATCTGGCGCGCTCTCCAGCAAGCCAAGGTCGCTTCCTGAACCGTGGCGGGAAGGGGAACCGGGTGGTGCCTCAACACGACGGCACCACCCGGTTCATTGTCCTCGGTGCTGAGGGGATTCTGCCCTTCTCGGGCGCCCTGTAGGCGCAGGCTTTCGGCACGCAAGACTCAGCTGTGGGTAGACGGCCACAACCCGGAACACCATCAATCATCCACCGAGCGAGAGCCCCTCGCCTGGCCGCTCATAGCGAATCGTGACAAAATCCTCGCCGCGCCAGACCTCCACGCGCGGTGCCGTAGCACGACTCACCACGCGCCCGCCCTTCACACACCAGAGTGCTGGCGCCAGCATGCGCAGCACATCGCGGTCGCTTGCCGCGTCGAAGATCACGAAGTCGGCCGGTTTTCCGATCTCAATGCCGTAGCGATCGAGAATTCCAAGCGCTTTCGCAGCGTTCGTCGTTACCAGATCCCAGACGACCGGGATCTCGTCGTAGCCAGAGAGCTGCGCCATATGGAGCCCAAGCCACGCTGCATGGAGCATGTTGCCTGTTCCCAATGGATACCAGGGATCCATCACCGAATCGTGTCCGAAGGCGACGTTGATTCCAAACGCAAGGAGCTCCTTCACACGTGTCATTCCCCGGCGCTTGGGATAGGTATCAAACCGTCCTTGCAAGATCGAATTGTCTGGTGGATTCGCGATGATGCTCAACTCAGCCCGCTTGAGCCAACCAAACAGCTTAAAGGCATAGGCGTTGTTGTATGACCCCATCGCGGTGGTATGGCTGGCGACAACACGACCCTGCAGCCCGCGCTGGATCGTCTCGGCTGCCATCACCTCGACAAAGCGGGATTGGTCGTCGTCAGTCTCATCGCAGTGTGCGTCCAATGGGCGGTCGTAGCGCTCAGCAAGCTCGAAAGCGATCCGCAGCGATTCGACCCCCATTTCGCGCGTTGTCTCGTAGTGTGGAATCGCACCCACAACATCGCAACCCATGCGCAGGGCTTCTTCGAGGAGTTCTGCACCCCGTGGATAGGACAGGATCCCTTCCTGCGGAAAGGCAACAAGCTGAAGGTCGACGAGGTGGCGCATCTCCTCACGTACCTCGAGCAGGGCACGCAGACCGATGAAGTTGGGATCGCAGACGTCGACATGACTACGGATCACGAGGGCACCCTGGCTGACATACCACTCGATCGCCCTTTTGGCCCGCTCCTTTACTGCTTCGACGGTCAGCTGCGGCTTGGTCTGTGCCCAACGCTGGATCCCCTCGAGCAGTGTCCCCGTTTCGTTGTGGCCGGCCAGACCTTCGGTGAGCGCAGCATCAAGGTGGCAATGCGGTTCGATCAACGGCGGTGAGAGAAGCCGTCCTGCAGCGTCAATTGTCTCGGTCGCCTCTCCAGGCAGCTCGGCCTCGATGGCAACGATTCGTCCCTCTGCGACACCGATATCAACCAGCCGACCATCACGGAGCCGTGCCCGCCGGACAATCAGGTCATACGTCATCGTCTCGTCTCCTTTCTGTACAACGTGTCGGTCTTCCATCCCAAGCCGATGTCACCATCTCGCAGAAGACGCGAGACACGGTGCATTGCACCCTTGCTGCACGCAGGCTGTCAAGGCACGGCGAATCAGGTGTTGAGGAAGAATTCCCGACCAGGTGGTACTCATGGCCACACTATCATGCCCGCGGCGAATGACTGCACCAGTGGCGGAGGTGCATCATGTTCGAGGGACTGTTCCAACCGAGCCACCTGCTGGTGATCCTGCTGATCGTGTTGATCATCTTCGGTCCTGGAAAGCTACCGGAAGTTGGAGCAGCGATCGGCCGTAGCATTCGCGAGTTTCGACACAGTGTCCGTGATGCCACCGCAGAAGGTGGAGCAGAGTCATCTGGAACTGCGATGCGAGAGTCGCTCTCACGCC
>DAOTWO010000297.1:0-1667 GCA_034435855.1 Thermomicrobium sp.
TACATCTTCGGCGATGTGCTGACCGAAGTGTACGGGTATCGCCGAGCTCGGCTGGTGATTTGGCTCGGATTTACCTGCAACCTGCTAGCGGTGGCCGCCTTCACGGCGACGCAGTACCTTCCAGCGGCTCCGTTTTGGGACGGTCAGGCGGCCTATGAGCGCATCCTCGGCTACACGCCGCGTTTATTGGCGGCGTCGTTCCTGGCGTATCTGATCGGGGAGTTTACCAATGCGGCAGTGCTTTCGCGGCTGAAGCTCCTGACGCGAGGCCGGTTCCTCTGGATACGGACGATCGGCTCGACACTGGTGGGGCAGGGGCTCGACTCGCTGGTGTTCGTGACGGTAGCGTTTTTGGGCACGATGGCGGGACAAGACCTGGTGCGCACGATCGTGACGGCGTGGCTCGTGAAGTCGGCGTATGAAGCCGTGGCCACCCCGCTCACGTATCTTGTGGTGAATGCGTTGAAGCGCGCTGAGGGAATTGACACGTTTGACTATGGCGTAAGCCTGTCCCCATTCCACTTGGACTGACCGGCGTGCTACCAGACGTGGATGGTATCGGGGAGTGAACACTCCCGGCGTCATGGACTGGGCACAGGCGGGAACAAGGGGAGTACCCGTTCCCGCCTGTGGTAAAAGCCATTCAACTCCCAATGCGTGGATCGCCGGTGGTCTTCCAGGTTGCGATGACGCTTGGCCGCGGGACCGTGCCGTCTGGCCAGCTGGAGATCGGCAGGGCGTAGGTGCCACCCTCACCGGGATGCTGGATGGCGCAGAAAAGTGTCTGGAAGTCAGGGGCAAACTCCGGGCCACAGATCTCGCAGCCGCGCGGGCCGCTCAGGAACATGCGCACGTAGCCGCGCTCACTACCGGAAGTGGGGACAGCATAGATGCCGTCGTTGCGGCGGAAGGTGCTGGGTTGGCCATCGGTTGCGATCCACATATTCCCCCAGGCATCAAAGGTGATATTGTCGGGGCAAGAGATGGGGCTGATTTGGCTCGGATCGAAGCCGGCCGCGAAAACCAGATCGTCCGGGTTTGCTGGGTCGCCACACAAGAGGAAGATCTCCCAGGTGAAACGCGTGGCGGTGTAATCTCCGTCGGCTTCGATGAGTTCGATGATGTGTCCATGGCGGTTGTTGCCGCGTGGATTGGCCGGATCGATCTGGTTCCAGTTGCGACGGGTATTGTTGGTGCAGACCACGTAGACCCGTCCGTTGACTGGATTCGTCTCGATGTCCTCCGGTCGATCCATCTTCGTGGCGCCCAAAAGGTCAGCGGCACGGCGGGTGTTGATCAGGACATCGGCCTGAGAGGTGAAGCCATTGGCTTCAGTGAGCGGACCTTCGCCGTAGACGAGTGGAAGCCAGTCACCAGTGCCGTCTGGGTTAAAGCGCGCGACGTAGAGCGTACCGCGGTCAAGGAGCGTGAGGTTGGTCTGGCGATTGTTGGGATTGAAGCGGCCGTCACTGACAAACTTGTAGACGTATTCGAAGCGTTCATCGTCACCGGAATACACGACGACGCGACCATCGCGGTTGATGACGACGGGCGCGGCCTCGTGCTTAAAGCGACCGAGTGCAGTCCGTTTCTTGGGGACGAAGGTGGGATCGTAGGGATCGATCTCGACGACCCAGCCGAAGCGGAAGGGTTCATTGGGCTCGCGG
>DAOTWO010000298.1:0-5312 GCA_034435855.1 Thermomicrobium sp.
AGTGAGTCGAGTTGGAGCGTGAGCACTGCAGCACGTTCTCGGGCCACCTGAGCCCGGTGCGCCGCGGCCTCAGCTTCGCGCGCCCGGACTCGCCGGCGCTCGACCAGCAACTCACGCTGCGCGGCGAGGGCACGGTGTTCATTTTCTGCGCGCTCCAGTGACTCCCGCGCCTGTCGTACCGTTCCGACCGCATCTTCATAGGCACGCTCACACTCCGCAGCACGACAGCGTGCACGTTCATTCTCATCCCGGGCGCGCCGCCAACGTGCAGCAAAGAGATGCAGCGTCGTCTCTCGGAGCGCCTCGCGCACGGTCAGTGCCTCGCGTGCACGCTCGGCTGCCTCGGCGAGCGTCGCAATGTGCGGTTCGAGTTCCCGTAAAAGGTCTTCCAAGCGTTGCGCGTGCTGCTCGGCCTCAGCCAATCGTTGGCGTGCCTCGGCTTGACGCAAGCGCAAAGTCGCCAGTCCAGCTGCATGCTCCAGGAAGTCGCGACGCTCGCTTGGGCGCTGGTCGAGCACTTCATCGACCGCACCCTGACGGACGATGACCCACTCGGCCCGAAGGGCAGCGGCGATCTGAGCCACATCGCGGAGACGTGCCCGAGCGCCGTTGATCAGGTACTGGTTCTCGCCGTCGCGAAAGACGCGCCGAGTCAGACTGACCTCGTGGAAGGGAAGTCCGAGTTCCTCCGCGTCCTGCTCAAGGACTAACGTCACTTCGGCCATGCCGAGCGCCGCGCGTCCGGGGCCGCCGGCGAAGATGACGTCCTCGGCACGACGACTCCGCATCGCTGCGCCGCTCTGTTCGCCGAGTACCCACGCGATGGCATCTGCCAGGTTCGACTTCCCCGAACCATTGGGACCCACGATCGCGGTGATACCGTGGTCGAAGACGAGCTCAACAGGGTCAGCGAAGCTCTTAAAACCAAGGACGGTGAGACGTGTGAGACGGATACCCATCTGCGCACCCGGTCAGTCGGGATAACCGTGCGGAAAGCGGCTGTGCCAGGCGACAGCCGAAGCGATAATCTCTTCAATCCCGTAACGCGGACGCCAACCGAGGACACGTGCTGCCTTGGTATAGCTTGCGTACTTCACTGGTGGCTCACCAGGACGCGGCTCTCCTCGCTCGATCGGGAAGCGCACGCCAGTAATCTCCTGCACGAGCTCCACAATCTGGCGAGTCGAATATCCGACGCCACTCCCCAGGTTGATGACATCAGTGGGGTGGCCACGCCGCAGCGCCTCCAGCGCTAAGAGGTGTGCCTCCGCCAAGTCGAGAACGTGCACGTAGTCTCGGATCGTTGTACCGTCCGGCGTCTCAACCGGTGGCGAGGTCAGCCGGAAGGGTTGGAGACCGAGTGCACCGCGGATGGCATTCGGGATCAGATGCTCTTCAGGGCGGTGGTCTTCACCCATGGAACCATCTAACGCCGCACCGGCAGCGTTGAAGTAGCGGAGACTGATGGAGCGCAGTCCATAAGCAGCATCGTACCAACGCAGGTATTGCTCGACCTGGAGCTTCGAGGCCCCATACGGGTTTGCCGGTTCGGTCGGGTGTTCCTCATCGAGCGGAAGATAGCGTGCCTCGCCGTAGACTTCTGAAGTGGACGAGAAGACAACATGCGGGACACCATAAGCAAGACAGGCCTCAAGGAGGACAATGGCACCACCAACGTTGTGAACAACATACTTGTTGGGATCGACGACAGACTCTCGCACTGAGGTATAGGCAGCGAGATGGAGGACAGCGTCAAATCGCCAGCGGCGAAAGCAGGCGAAAACCGCTTCGCGATCGACGAGTTCCCCGACGACGAGCGGTGCCTGAACGGCCGCGCGATGTCCCTGACGAAGATTGTCGAACACAACGACCTCATGACCGGCTTCCTGGAGCGCTCGGACAGTGAACGATCCGACATAGCCGGCTCCGCCGGTCACCAAGACCGTCAGCGGTCGGCTCATTGATCGTGCTCCTCCTCATTTCGCCGCGCCAGCGCGACCGCCTCCCATGCCGCGGTCTCGTCAGCAAGCTCCGGTACCGCCTCCCAATCGGCAAACCACGCCAAGATCCGCTCAATGTCCTCCCTCGGCACCTCGGCAAGCCGACAGATTGCTCCATACCGCTGATCTGCGCAAGCCACTGCGAGCACCTTGTCGTCTCCGTTCCGTCTTCGCAGGAGCCCGACCGGGCGCACGAGCAGACGCGTGCCGGTCACGAACGGTCGGCTCGCAAGGACGATGACATCGAGTGCGTCATCGTCAGACGGATTGTACGTGCCGACGAGAAACCCGTAGTTGGCCGGCCAGGGGCGACGAGCGAAGGGGTGCGGAAAGGTGCGCCAGGTACCCGCACGCGTGTCGTAGACGTGCCGAACTGTCGAGCCAGCCGGATCCTCTATCACGGCTTCGATGCAGCCAGTGTCTCGATTGGCAACTCGTCTGATGCGCCCCATTGTGCCCATGATCCGTCGTATATCCGAACATCCGGATAGCCAAGCAACCGTAGCGAGACATAACTGATGGCTGCGCTCGGGCTGTGCAAGCCATAGACGAGAATACGCTGCTCGGGGAGAATCCCTGCTGAGCGGTAGAGCGTCGCAAGGTCTTCGGGCGGGCGAAAGGCGAGTGGTGGCTTGCCCACCAGGAGTGACGGCCAGGGAACCGATGCAGCACCGGGGATACGCCCGCAGCGCAAACGGCCTTGCCACGTCTCGGCGAGTTCCTTTGACGTGCGGTTGTCGACGACACATGCTGAAGGATCACCGAGTGCAGCCAACACGTCAGGGAGCTCCGCCAGTACCTCATAGCGGAGTGAAGGGCGAAACGTTCCTGGAGACGGTCTTGGAGGCAACGCACGGGTCGTCGGGTAGCCTGCGGCTTCCCACGCGAAGAGCCCTCCGTGGAGCAGACGCACCTGCTCAAACCCAACAGCGTGCAAAAACCAGAGCCAGCGGCAAGCTCCACGACCATCCCCTCGCTCATAGACAACCACCTCATCATCTGGATCGAGGCCGATGTCACGGAGAAGTGTGCCCCGGCGTGGCTCACCAACCAACATGCCATAGACATCGTTGTGGAGCTCGATCGTGTCCTGCCACCAGACATGCAACGCACCCGGAATGTGTCCAGCGTTATAGGTGTGGAGGGGACTGGCATCGAGCACGATGAGGTGTGGGTCGCCCAGCCGCTCGGCGAGCTCGCGGGGCTCGATCAAAAGCCGACCGCCCGGATAGGTCGTCGCAGAAGCGAGCGGCAACGGACGGCTGCGATCCTGCTGGCAGCCACCCATGAAGGCCACAATAGCGCCTGCAAGAAATCTTCGCCGAGTTAACATCCCATACGTTTCAAGGACCATGAAAGATTGTTCGCACGAGGCGCAAGACACACGTGCGAGCGTGGGTGTCCCACG
Source organism: Thermomicrobium sp. (assembly GCA_034435855.1). GTDB lineage: Bacteria > Chloroflexota > Chloroflexia > Thermomicrobiales > Thermomicrobiaceae > Thermomicrobium. The sequence goes on from DAOTWO010000298.1 coordinate 3,409, forward strand.
CTCGCTCCCGCAAGGCTACTGTACAACATTACTGCATTGCATAGTCGATCGAGACCGACACGGTGACGGTCGTTTCACCCACCGGTAGAGCTCTCGCGTCTGCTCCCTGCCCGACAGAAACCGGAATTGGCGGGCTGCTCCATGATTCCGAAATCCGAAGGGGACTACCGAGACGGACGCCAGTCAACTGAGCAAGCTCTTCGGCCTTCTGACGTGCATCACGAACTGCAAGCTCGCGGGCCTGACGCAACGCGGTAGCGGGGTTAGACAATGTGAATGAGATTCCTTGGATCGTGTTCGCTCCCGCTTGGACCGATCGACTGAGCACTTCTCCCACGCGCTCGACCGGCTGGAACCGAACTTCCACCAGGTGCGTCACACGGTAACCGACCACTGGGCCGCCCGGTTGGTTCCAATCGCGTTCCACCCAAATGGTATAGGCGACGGTGGTGATGTTCTGGTCTGGAACACCAGCCTGGCGAAAGACCGCTAGGATCGCATCCATTCGTCGCTCAACTTCACGCTGTGCAGTGGAAGCGTCAGGGTCAAAAAGTTCCACACCAAGCGTAATCACTGCCGTGTCAGGTGCGAGAGACACACGCCCCTCACCATTCACACTAATGACACGCTGCGTCGCTGGCTCCTGTGCTGCGGCAGTACCAACATTCCGCATGGAGGCAAAAGCGACGAGCAGTGATCCCAGTAGTGCAATCATCCCGAGTGCAAGGCCGCCTGCAAGCCAGGTCTGTCGCATCGATCAACCCTCCTCAGAAGACCAACCCTCTCATACCGTGGACGAGTGAGAGAGCTCTTTGGTTCCCACTTTTACTGCAGAACGTTCTTGCTGCGGATGCGATGGATCATGGGGAGCCCAAAACCGAAAATCAGACCGAGAAGCGTGATGATGCCCAGGAAGGCTGTAAAGCTAAGGAGAACAAGGCGCCAAAAGCCACCAGTTGGCTGGGTCACTTCCGCCTCATGCTCAGGGGTAGCACGGGAAGGCGTTTCAGCTGGGGCAGCGAAAGCCGACACTGATGTCGCGGTATCCTCGACCATCGGTGTTCCTTCGAGTGCTGCCGACGGAGGCAAGACTTCACCGCCCGCACCAGGTCCGGTGGGCGTTTCCTGAGACGAGAGCACAGCGATGGCGGTTGGCGCAGGCTGCTCCAGCGCGCGCTTTTCCGAAGAACCTGGAAGAACGAGAGCGGTGGACAAGAGCATCACCAGCAGCGTTGCTGCCAAAAGCGTTCCAACACGGATTGAGAAGCGATGTCTCCACCACCACGGTATCGATGGCGGAGTAACACGCTCCAGCGCGAAGGTAAAATCCCTCGGCAGAGCCGGAGATGGCAACGCACGCATCGCCTCACGAATCATCACATACTGTTGCCAGCGGCGTCGGCACCGCTCGCAGGATGCGAGGTGCTCCTCAGCCAGCGGGTCCGGCACCTCACTCGCCAAGAGCGCTAGTTGCTCCTCATTGAGATGTGGCGCCTCGCGCGTCATCAAGAGCCCGTCCTCACTCCTGTGTCCAGGTCGCGAGGTCGCTGGGGTCAGACTCTCCACTAGCCAGACGTCCGCTCAACTCTAAAAGTTCCCGCGCACGAGGATCAGCTTCCAAGAGCGCACGGAGTCGCATACGCGCCCGGGCAAGCCGAGATTTAACGGTGCCGAGTGGGATGGCAAGAGCCTCGGCCACCTCTTCGTAGGGAAGCCCTTCGACATCAGCGAGCAACACGACCGCACGCTGGTCAGGTGGCAGTACGGCGATCGCCGCTTCGAGGGCAGCAACAAGCCCCTGGTGCTCGACCGACGCTGGCGGGTTGAACGGCTCTGGTCGCTCTGGCACAGCCTCCAACGGCACGTGACGGTGTCGAGCCAGGGATCGTAGCTGATCGAGTGCT
>DAOTWO010000299.1:0-9196 GCA_034435855.1 Thermomicrobium sp.
ACCCATAATTCCGAGGCCGACCTTTCGATTCGCTCGGCAGATCGTCTCGATCTCCCGCTTCGGATAACGTGACACTTCAACCATGTTGTCCAAGAATCGCAGCGCAGTCTGCGCTGCTCGCCAAAGACCCTCCTCATCGATCACTGCGCGGTCATTCTGTTCAATGACAAACGCCTTCAGGTTAAGGGAACCAAGCACACACGCCTCCCAAGGGTGCAAGGGCACTTCGCCACACGGATTCGTTGCCTCGAGTGGCCCAAGTACGGGAACCGCATTGTCGCGCTGGATTCGTTCATAAAAGAGTAGGCCTGGATCTCCAACTTCCCATGCCGCGTCGACCATTTCGTCGAAGAGGTCACCAGCATTCGCCCGCGTGAATGGCTCCCCTGTGCGTGGATTGATGAGATCGACCTCTCGACGAGTGATTGCTGCCTCGAGGAAACGATCAGTCACCAGGACCGAAAAGTTGAAGCGCGAGAACACGACCGGATTGCGCTTTGCGTTGATGAACTCCCGGATATCGGGATGATCGCAACGTAACACCGCCATATTCGCGCCGCCGCGCACGCTCTCTGTGGCGATCACATCACTCGCGGTGTCAAAGATCCGAATGAACGACACCGCACCCGATGATGGTCGCCGCGTCGATCGCACGAGGTCACCACGCGGACGGAGGTGTGAAAACGAAAACCCCGTTCCTCCACCCGTTTGCTGGATCTTGGCTGCGTCACGGATCGCCCCGAAGATACCATCCAGCGAATCGGGCACTGGTAGAACGAAACAGGCAAACAACTGCCCGAGCTCGGTCCCCGCGTTAATCAATGCTGGTGTGTTAGGGAGGAAACGCAGCGACGTCATCAATTGAAAGAACTCTTCAGCGACCTCGTCGCTTTTCCTCCCACGCGGAAAAGCATCTTCTGCCGCGGCAACTGCTCGCGCTACGCGCCAAAACAGCTCCTCTTCCGTCTCAATCACCTGTCCCTCTTCGTTGCGGCGCAGATAGCGCAGACGCAACAACGAGCGAGCTGATTCGCTCAACGCCAAGCTCATCGCCAAACCTCCCGAGATGTTCGGTCGCCTGTATCATGCCATTCGAGAGCGTCACGATGGAGTGGCCCGCGATGCAGTTTGCAACCACAAAGGCCAATAGTGACCAACATCTCCGCCTCCTAAAACTTCTGGGACACCTTCTGTCACCTTACCGTTATCTCAGCAAGCTGGCCCCTGCCCTGCTCAAAAAGACTCATCAACGGCTCATTCCCGTAGCCGGCACGAGCCGGAAGTTCGCCTCTTGCAGGCTGCTGGTCACGCTTGGTAGGCCACTCGCTTTGGTGACTTGGCACAACTTTCGCTTAAACTTTCTTGGCGTACCCGATGACACGACTTCCATCCCGATCGAGCCGACCTGTAGGGTACGTGCGTTCTTCGTAGCCTCCCGGTTACCAATGTTCCACCTGACAACGATGCGCCACGCCAGGCATCTGCGCTATGCGTGGTGTGGGCTATTGCGCAGCGGTCCGTATCGAGCTCCATTGCGTGCAGTCACTTAACTGACCGGAGGGATCGAACGATGCGTCTTGTTGTACTCGGCGGGAGCGCCGCATGTCCAAACCCAGGACAGGGCTGTAGCGGGTACTTACTGCTGGAGGATAATACCGCGATGTTACTCGATTGTGGTCCAGGAACTCTTCCAGAGCTCCTGCAACATATCTCAATGGATGCACTGGATGCTGTCATTATTACCCACCTGCATCAAGACCACGTTCTTGATCTCGTGCCACTGCGTTACGGCCTGAAGTATGCTCCTGGACTGAAGCGGCGGCGGCTGTCGGTCTGGTTGCCACCTGGCGGGCGCAGGTACCTGGACGAGCTCGCTCGGGTGGTTTCGCTCGGTAGCGAGCGGAGCGATGATTTCTTCACGGAAACCTTCGAGATTCAAGAATACGACCCGGAGCGCCCACTTCAGGTACGTTCTTGGCGAATCCTCTTTCATCCCACCCGTCATTGGGTCCCCTGTTGGGCTCTCCGCATCGAAGGTATGCAGTCGACGATCGCCTATCTGGCCGATACAGGGTGGGATAACTCCCTTATCCAGTTTGCGCAGGATGTCGATCTCCTCATCGTGGAGGCGACCCTACCACCTGATATAGAGAATGGCGCCCGGGAGGGACATCTTGATGCGGAGGAAGCAGGGCGGATAGCAGCACTCGCAGGTACGCGACAGCTTCTACTGACTCACTACTGGGCCACGCCAGAGGTGCCAACCGAGGTGATGCGAGCGACCCGCCACTTTGGTGGCCGAGTGGATTTAGCCCGCCCCGGTCTGACTATTGACGTAGACGAACGGAGAGACCAACTATGACTGAACATGTCGTCCCGGGATTCCTCGTTGGCCATTGGACACACCCCTCTGGACGCACCGGTTGCACGGTTGTCATCGCCGAGCGTCCTGCACTGGCGGTCAGGGATGTACGGGGTGGAGCACCAGGCACGCGGGAGACGGAACTCTTGTCGCCAGGTTGCCTCGTACGGCACCTGGATGCTGTTCTTCTTACGGGCGGGAGCGCCTTTGGGTTGGCAGCCGCGGATGGTGTCGTCCGCTGGCTCCGCGAGCGCGGCCGCGGATATCCGACGGACGTCATCGCCGTCCCGATTGTTGCCGCCGCTGTCCTTTACGACCTTTCGGCCCCAGATCCCGTCGTCCCGGATGCTGAGGCAGGTTACACCGCCTGCCAGGTAGCAGGCCCACACGGCTGGCGCTCAGGCCGCATTGGCGCTGGTGCCGGCGCGACCGTCGGGAAGCTGCTCGGACGAGAACAGGCCACGCCCACAGGAATCGGCGCTGCAGTCGTTGCTATCGACAGCAACTTTGTTGGGGCATTGGCTGCCGTCAATGCGGTAGGAGAGCTCGTGGATCCATCGACTGGCATCATCCGGGCTGGTATCCGCGCAGATGACGGGAGTTGGCTCCCCGCCCGGGAACTTATCCTGACAGGATCTTCTCTGTGGACTCAGCCCGGAACCAACACCACGCTCGTGGTCGTCGCCACCGATCTGGCTCTTGATCAACACGCATTGATCCGCATGGCCATCGCGGCGCATGATGCAATTGCACGGACAATTCGCCCGGCTCACACGATCTACGACGGAGACACCGTTTTTGTTCTCGCACGTGAGGAAGCACCGACGAGCCCCGCCCAAATCCTGCGCATTGCAACAGCAACCGAAGTGGCCGTTGAACGCGCAATCCTGGCGAGCATCCAGGACAACCGGTGAGTGTCACTGACCCACTCCGCGCCGACAGACGAGTGGTACACTATCCGCCACGAGACGGCCGCCTCGGTTCGGGAGTATCCCCGCGATGCAGCTCCTTGTTTCGACCGGGTCTTTTCCTTGGTTACCACTCGGTGAGCGCTTCCGCCTAATTCGCCAGGCCGGCGCCGATGGAGCGGAACTGCTCTTGACACCAAGACTCGCCAAACGCGACCCTCGGTCGATTGTGCGTCTGGCTGCCCTGCAAAACACACCGATTTACTCAGTCCATACGACACTTCGACTTCGCTCGCCGTCACCGCACACCGAAGCGTCGGACGTGATTGAGTCTGCTCGGTTTGCCGCCGCACTTCCTGATTGCCGCGTTCTCATCGTGCATCCACCCGTGCAGCGAGGACAGATCGGTAGTTGGCTTGCTGCGATTGCCGAAGCCACGCGGATCTTAGGTTCCCGTGTTGCGATCGGTTTGGAGAACCCTGGTCAGCATCAGCCCACCGATCGACCAATTCCCTTCGACTCGCTTGAGTATCTGATGCGATTCGCTGAGGAGTGGCAGTTAGGGGTTGTCTTCGATACCGCGCACGCTGCCTCCCTCGGATGGGACATCCTCGCCACCCTCCAGACCTGTCTACCACGCCTGGTGAACATCCATCTGAGCGATGCCACCGACACAGACTGGCGATTGGGCATCCTCAATTCGCTCTTGCGTGATCACCGACTTCCCGGTCAAGGCACCTTACCTTTGACCAGCTTGTTACATCTTTTGCGACGGAAGGGGTATCGTGGCTTTGTGACACTGGAACTGAGTCCACTCCGGCTCCTTTCGCTGCGGCCGAGCACGGTCCAGCGGCGTTTGGCTACCGCTGTCGAGTTCGCTCGCCACGGCATCAGTGAGCGGGCTCCTCAGCGTTCACGGCCTTCTTCCGGAGACTCCGCACAAACGAACTGAGGCGCAGCGCTGCGCCTCAGTCATCGTAACGGGATGAACAATATGTCCTCGAGTCGGTAAGTCATTCTCACCGCTTGGTATACTGCGGCGCCTTGCGGGCACGCTTGAGTCCCGGCTTCTTTCGTTCTTTGACACGCGGATCGCGCGTCAGCAGTCCTGCACGCTTGAGCACGGGTCGAAGATCCGGATTGTAGCGGAGTAGCGCTCGGGCGACACCGTGTCGGACTGCGCCAGCTTGCCCTGAAAGGCCGCCGCCAACGACCCGTGCACGAATGTCGAAGTGATCTTGCAAGCCAGTCAAGCGCAGCGGCTCGGTAATCATGACATGATAGAGCAAGCGATTTCCAAAGTACTGAGCCGCTGGCCGTCCGTTAATGATGATCTGGCCAGTTCCAGGATACAGTCGCACTCTGGCCACCGCGGTTTTGCGGCGCCCCAAGCCGTAGTAGTACAGCGGCTTGGTCCCGGTCGCTTGTTGGGCACGTGCGGTCTCGACCACGATGCTCACACTCCTCTCATCCCTGCCGCTTAGGCCTCAATATGCAAGAACTCCGGTTTTTGCGCCGCGTGCGGGTGATTGGGGCCAGCGTAGACCTTCAGCTTTCGGAACAGTTGCCGCCCCATTGGCCCTTTCGGGAGCATACGCCGGACCGCGAGCTCGATCGGCCGGGTCGGATGTTTGGCGATCAAGTCGCGAAAAGTGATCAGCTTGAGGCCTCCCGGATACTGGGAATGTCGCCAGTAGACCTTGTCGCGTTCCTTCGTCCCCTCCAGCCGCACCTTTTCCGCGTTGATAACGATGACGAAATCTCCGACGTCCACGTGAGGTGTGTACTGCGGCTTGTGCTTGCCACGCAGAATCGCCGCGATCTGGCTTGCCAGGCGTCCCAGCCGCTTCCCTTCTGCGTCAACGACCCACCACTTCCGCTCCACTTCGCCTGGTTTCGCCATATACGTGCGCTGGAGGTAGCGCCGCTTCTTGGCCTTGACCGTCATCGCTCACCCCTTATCTGCTCGGTTCTCTTCGCCAATGGCGCGAGTTGGCTCCGTCCGTTCTGGTTCACTTGCCACTTCATCGGGATATCGTACTCGCCAAAGGACCAATCCGCAGGCAGGAGCGGGCGGCGGTGCTGCTCGCCGGTCATGAACAGCCAATAACTCGGCAATCCACTCCGGTGGCGCAGCGCCAGCGCCCACACGGACGAGTGCTGCCACCATTGTACGGACCATTTGGGGAAGAAAGCCATTCGCCCGGACGCGGTATTCGAGGACCATCGCTTGTTCCTCGTGCCGCTCGAGTGGCGGCTCCAGAACGTGCCACTCGGACAACGTGATGGTCCGGACACGTGGTTCGGTAGCCTTTGGCCCGCCCAATCCCTGTCCAGCGAACGAGCGGAAGTCGTGGCTCCCCAGGAAGTAGCGTGCGCCTTCCTGGAGTGCGACCAGATCCAGTGAACCTGGATAAACCCAGACGAAGTGCCGGAGGAAGAGCGGCGGCCGCCTTCCCAGCCAGATGCGATAACGATATTCACGGTCGACTGCCCAGCGTCGCGCATGGAACCCTGCGGGCGCCACCGATGCGCGATAGACAACCACGTCTTCAGGCAGCCAGGCTTGGAGCGCTCGCGCCAGCGTCGCCACGTCGTGCCTCCACACGAGATCACAACTTGCGACCTGACCCACGGCATGGACACCTGCATCAGTGCGCCCGGCCAAGGTGGCTCGGACCGGCGCACCGGCCAACCGCGCCAGCGCATCCTCCAGAACGCCTTGCACGGTACGCAGTCCAGGCTGACGCTGGGAACCGCTGAAAGCCGTTCCCTCGTAACCAAAGTCGATCCGGTAGCGTCGTGCCTGCATGCCGTGGTCATCGGTCGTCACGCCACGAACTCGATCAGCGCCAGCGGCGCTCCGTCACCGCGTCGCTGTCCAACCCGATAGATACGGGTGTATCCACCAGGTTGTCCAGCGAACCGTGGCCCGATCACTTCGAACAATTTGGCCACCGCTCGCTGGTCACCCAAGCGAGCCCACGCGAGGCGGCGATGGTAGTCCGTGTCCTCACGGGCCAGCGTTACCAGCTTTTCGACGATCGGCTGGATCGCCTTCGCTTTCGCCAGCGTTGTTGTCATCCGCTCATGCAGAATGAGCGACACGGCAAGATTGCGAAACAGGTTCTTCCGCGGATTGGTTCGTCGACCGAACTTCCGCCCTGCCTTACGATGTCGCACGCTCAGCCCTCCTCACCCTCTCCTGCATCGACCCCGACCTCGGGAACCGCGCCGGTGAAGAGCGGGCCCTCGGTGTACCCGTTTTCCTGCAACCGCTCGCGGAGCTCCTGGAGCGCACGAGGGCCGAAGTTGCGAATGCCAAGAAGTTGATCCGGCCGCATCGCCAGCACCTGGCTGACGCGCTCGATGCCGCGCGCCCGCAGCGCGTTCAGAACACGCTGCGAAAGGCCAATCTCCGACAGCAAACGGGTGTCGTCGACCTGAGCTGGCGTCCACTCTTCAGCAGGCTGCTCAGCGGCTTCGCTGTCAAACTCTGCGATCCATTTCGCATGCTGGACGAGGATTCGAGCCGCCTCGACGAGTGCCTTCGCCGGGTCAACCGTGCCGTCAGTGACGATTTCCATGATGAGCCGATCGTAGTCCGTTGCACCACCGACTCGGGTGTGTTCGACGACGTAGTTCACCTTGAGAATTGGCGTGAAGATCGCATCGATCGGAATTTCTCCGATCGACCGGATCTCTTGCGCCTCTGCCGGAAGGTAGCCACGGCCTCGCCCGATCCAGAGGTCCATCTCGAGACGCGCCTGATCATTGTCGAGGGTCGCAATGACATGGTCAGGATTGACCACCTCGACCTCGGCAGGCCAGTCCACGTCTCCGGCCCGAACAACACCCTCGCCCTGGGCGAAGAGGGTCGCGCGTGCCTCGCGGAACTCCGTGATAGCACGCAGCCGGATCCCCTTGAGATTGAGTACGATCTCGGTTACGTCCTCTCGGACACCCTCGATCGTCGAGAATTCGTGCCACACACCAGCAATGCGGACACGTGTAATGGCTGCTCCTGGCAGGGAACGCAGGAGGATGCGACGCAGGGCGTTCCCGAGCGTCGTGCCGTATCCTGGATCGAGTGGCTCGACGACGAACCGCCCGTATGTCGGGGCAGCATGGGTCTGGATCACTCGCGGTCGTGCAAAGTCGAGCACGAATCTCGCCTCCCCAAGTGATGAGTTTCGTGTGCGATCAGCGACGGCTGTAGTACTCAACGACGAGCTGCGTATTCACCGACGGGATATCAATCTCATCCCGAGTCGGCAAGCGCAGCACGCGCCCACTCATAGTCTCAAGATCCCGGCTCAGCCAGTCTGGCACCGCCTTATTCTTCGCCGTCTCCTCGAGCACCTTGAAGTACTCCCGGCGACGGCTCTCAGGGCGGACAGCGATGATATCACCGGGACGTACGAGGTACGACGGAATATCCGTCTTCCGCCCATTGACGAGGAAGTGTCCGTGTCGTACCAGCTGGCGAGCTTGGCGACGTGAGTCGGCAAACCCCAACCGGTAAACGACATTGTCCAATCGCGACTCCAAGATCTGGAGCAAGTTATCTCCGGTGAGCCCGGGGCGCCGTTCCGCCTCCTCAAAGTGACGGCGAAACTGTCGCTCCAAGATCCCATAGATACGCTTCAACTTTTGCTTTTCACGCAGCTGCAGCGCGAACTCAGAAGGACGCCGAGCAGCGCGCTGTGCCGGGCCATGCTGCCCCGGCGGGTAATTCTTGTTGGGGTGACGCTTCACAATCGGGCACTTGGGCCCAAAGCAACGCTCACCCTTGAGATAGAGCTTCACGCCTTCCCGCCGGCAGAGCCGGCAGACCGGACCGATGTATCGTCCCATTGACCCTCCTTCATCATTCCTATGTTCGTCGTCGCTTCGGCGGTCGGCATCCGTTGTGTGGAACCGGCGTGATATCGGTGATCGACATGACCTGAAGCCCCGCAGCCGCGAGGGCACGAATCGCCATCTCGCGCCCGGCTCCCGCACCCTTCACAAAAACGTCAACCTGCCGCATGCCGTGCTCCATGGCCTTTCGGGCAGCATTCTCGGCTGCCACCTGGGCCGCGTACGGGGTGCTCTTCCGAGTCCCTTTGAATCCACTCGACCCAGCACTCGCCCAGCAAATCACGTTTCCGTTCGGGTCGGTCATGGTTACAATCGTATTGTTAAATGTCGCATGGACATAGGCGCGACCACGCGGCACATTCTTGCGCTCGCGCCGTCGTGGCCGAGCCGCACCGCGCTGGGCTGCTCCGCGTCGTCGATCTGCCATCGCGCTCTCACCCTTCCAGGAGGTCTCCGACTAGGACTGCTGCTTCGCCTTCTTCTTGACACCAATCCGCGGGCGCGGCCCTTTCCGTGTCCGCGCGTTCGTCCGCGTCCGCTGACCACGCACCGGCAAGCCCATCCGATGGCGGATGCCGCGGTAACACCCGATGTCAATCAGGCGCTTGATGTTCATCGCAACCTGACGTCGGAGGTCGCCCTCGACGACCATTTCTTTCTCAATAATGTCCCGAAGGCGCTGCACCTCGTCGTCCGTCAAGTCGCGTACTTTCGTCCACGGGTCAATGCCGGTGCGTTCCAGAATCTTCCGCGCCGTCGTCCAACCGATTCCGTAGATCAACGTCAGCGCATACTCAATGCGCTTGTCGCGCGGGAGATCAACTCCAGCAATGCGCGCCATTGTACCCCCTCATCCTTGGCGCTGCTTGTGCTTTGGATTCTCGCAGATCACGCGGACAACACCATGCCGCCGGATGATCCGGCACTTGGCGCAGCGCCGCTTCACCGATGCCGAAACCTTCATTGCTCCTCACCCCCTCGTTTACTCTTCCTCGCGCGTCGGCCCGCGCAGCCGGTATGTGATCCGGCCGCGCGTCAGGTCGTACGGTGAGAGCTCAACCCG
>DAOTWO010000300.1:0-3746 GCA_034435855.1 Thermomicrobium sp.
CCGGTGGCTTCGATCTCGCGGAGGACTCGGCCACTCAAGATGATGAGCTCGTCACCGCGGAGCGGGGGCAAGAAGGGTGGTGCAGCGCGCACATTCACTGCCCAGGAGATGGGGCGCTCAAGGACGAGTTCCTCCGTCTGTCCTGGTGGGCAGACAAGCGTAAAACGCCGATCCCAGCGGCAGAGATCGCGGAGAAGCAGTTCAGCCATGGCACACCGTACGGCTTCCTTGCCGAGCTCAGTGCTGGCGCCATTGCCAGCGCACACTACCGAGTGTAGCAGGGCGGACTGCGACGTGCCGGCTGCCTACAGCCGCATCCAACCGCTCACCGTGGAAGGGCAACCTGCTGTTCGACGAGCAGTTCGTCCCCGGGATCAAGCGCCCCCGGCGTTGTGCCGCGATCCCACCAGAGTCGCACCGTGAACGTGGGCGGTACAACCGGGTCCAGGGCGCAGACGAACAGGGACACGGAGATATTTCCACTGCCCGGTGAGCGGATGGGTGAGGCATTGAAACACGCCGGATCGCTGTCCACGTCTGCACTGCCATCGATAACCTCGACAATGAGCGGGGAACCCGGAAGGCCGACAACGGTGAGCCCAATATCAGGCTGACTACCCGGACCTTGGGCGTCCCAGGTCGGAAGCAGGCTCAAGCCAAGGATTGGCGGTACCCACCCAGCGGTCAATGGTGTCGCGGTCGCTCCGTCGCCAAGGATGGCAGCGTTGACGTGCGTCCCGGCAGCAGCAGCTGCTCCAGCTTCCACCCAGAGAACGGCAGTACCGGACAGTCGGTTCAGGTTGGGGAACTGCGTCGGAAGATAGAGAATGCCAAGGCCACGTGGGCCGAGCGGGATCGTGAGGCGGAGAGGAGCCGGCGCAGCAGTCGGCCAGATCTCGACTGTTGTCGGCGCCTGACTGAGAGTGGCGTTGGCCACCGTGATGCCTGTGACGTCCCCGCTTTCTGCTGGGACCGCAACATGCATGAGCGGTAGCATCAAGGAGACACCTGCTGAAACAGCCGGCGTTGCTGGCAAAGTCAGCGCCCGACCAGTATTGGTCAAATATTTCACCGTATCGCCGATCACAGCAACAGGCCCGGTGGCTCGCACCTGGAGCGAGAAGAGTTGCAACACGTGGCCGCTCAGTTGCTCTCCGTTGACAGGAGTGAGTGGAGTCTGACCAGGCAATCCGGATGGGAGATCAGGACGATAGAGGATCGTCTGCTCAGTGGGTGCGAGGGTTTGCCGCTCTGACCGGACGAGTGCGCCATTTGGGTTGTGGAAAGCAAGATCAACGGTAACCTGGTTCCGTGAAAGATTGGTGATCGCCAGACCGGTGTTCCAGCCGTTGTGATTTGAATAGACGACGGGAAGCAGCAATTCACCCGGCGCGTGGTCAGGATCAACGGCAGAGTTGGTCAACGCGAGTTTGTGACTTGGCTTGATGCGATCAGCACTGGCAAGAGGCCCGCAGCTGCTCTGCAGCCAAGCCGTGCCAATGAAGTCGGCAGGGAGATCGAGCGTACGGAGGTCAAGGTGCCACACCTCGCCCGGGGCAAGGGAGCGAGTACTGGACCAGCGGAGCTCGCCGCGCCCATCACGAAGCGCAAGTTGAAGCGGGCAGGTCATTGAGCCGCGATGGGCGAGGTGGAGGACGGTTGTCCACCCGTTATGACGTTGGATGAGTGGTAGGACAGCTTGCGAACCGGACTGGCTGAGTATGGTAGCCGGGAGGCTGGAAACGATTGCGGCCCCGGTTGTGGAGCCATCCGGTGCGGCAGGTGCTCCCGCGGTCAGCAGCAGCATCGCCGTGAGCCGTGGTTCGCGGCAAACCGTCTCCTGGACGTGAACGATGACCGAATAACGCGCCCCAGTCGGAATCCCTCCGTCGTCGTCACCGGATAGCGTGCCCCACTGGATAGTCACGGCGCCGCCACTGACCGTTGCCTGCCAGCGGCCGGAGGTATCAACAGCGGTCGGATCGCCAAGACCAAGACTGGCCCAGTACCGCGGGCCGTAACGGACCTCGACCACGGTAATCGGTCCGAGTCCCTCAGGGAGACGGACTGCGTCGGCGCTGTCCAGGGTTCCTTTGACCGCAGAGAGCTCGACTGCACGTGTTCGGCTGACACAGGCGGAGGCATCGGCCGTCAGTGCAGCTGTTTGATCAAGCAGAGCGATGAGTACTGGCTGCCCATCAGGGCAGTCAACGACAAGGACCTCGTATTCGCCGGTGGGCTCCCATCCCGGGAGGGACCAGTCGATCTGGAGCTCGGCACCGAGGACCTGCCAGGTGTAGTCGATTCCGACCTGGAAGCCCGGGATCTCAACCCGGTCCACCGAAAGGGAGATCGTCGGTAAGAAAACCGTATCGATCCCGTCTGGCTGGTGCTTGCGGAGAACCGTGCGGTAGCGTCGGCACGGACCGAAGAGCTGCTCAGCAGAGACGCTTGTTGCAGCATGAGGGTCGAGTGCCACGGTACGGAGGAGTGTGCCGCTGGTGGTCCGGAGTTCGACCGTGAGAGGAGCCGCCTCTGGATTTTGGAGGATGATTGTGCCGTACCAGGGGCCGGTGTCGGCATAGTGCTCTCCGTTTGGAACGTAAGGGAAGGCAAGGCGCGGGGTTGGCGATGCGGAGTTTTGTGCAAAGGAAGGGTCAACGACCGTGAAGAGAGGAAGCAGCACAGAGAGGACAACAAAGGACAGGAGCACACGCGGCATGACCTGCACTCCCTCCCTGGAAGGGGCGCGGGCACTGCCGCAGCGCTCGCGCCCATTGCGTCGTCGAATGTTGCACCTACCTTAAGGGAAAGAGAACCGCTTGTCAAGACGGTGCGACGGACACAAAGGCGAAGGGAAGGGTCACAAACTCTCGCCGTACTGTGAGAACCAATCAGATGTGCCCCCCAGTGCTCGAGGGGCACTATCGCTTCAGGCTCTCATCCGTGCCGCAAGAACGAGTGGCGAGGGGAGCGAGATGTCTCGCTCCCCTCGCTAGGTTCGAAGACCTCAGACGAGCTGCCAGAACCCCCGAGGGGTCAGAGGGTGAGGCCTGCGCGGCGGAGGACGATTTCGATGGGCAGGGGTTCCTTGCGCAGGATTTCATGGGCATCACAGAGTCGGACGGCGTAGCCGACCTGTTCCCACGGTGTCCAGGATGCAGTGGCCTCGGCGATGGCTTCAGCGTCGGTGGGGCTGATCACGCCGTGGGCCGCGGCCTGGCGCGCGATCGTCGCCAGCGTGTCCCGGCCGGTGAAGGGGCTAGCGTTTCCGCCCCAGGCGCGGAAGAGGGCGTCGGCCAGGGGGAGCGGCAAGCGCGGGGCCTGGGCCCGGGCGGCGAGGAGTGCGAGCGCGGCCATGCGCACGAAGCGGTACGACTCGTCGCGCACCGTGGCGATCCAGTCCTGCAAGGGGGACTGAGGGCTAGCTTCGAAAGTGACTGTGACGCGGCGCTCCGGCCGGGCGTGAGGGGAGCGGTACGGCGGTGTGGGGGGTGCTCATAATGCGAGCCTCCTAACTTTCGCGCTGGTTGTTGCATAGCGGGTGGAGTTTCAAGCCCTCAAAGGTACTGCACGGATGCTCGTCGATCTGCCCCTTGATCTCGGTCGCCATCTGCGTTTCAAGCCCTCATAGGTACTGTCTGAACGATACCGGCCCCCGAGGTGGTGCTACAGGCGATCCGCGTTTCAAGCCCTCATAGGTACTGCCAGAACCAGCGCCTGACTGAAGCCACTCAGTTCACGCA
>DAOTWO010000301.1:0-4144 GCA_034435855.1 Thermomicrobium sp.
ATTCCGATCCTTGCAGTTAATGTGCGCCCAGGCACCATTGTCGAATTATCACCAACTACTGCTGACTTGGAACTCCGTGGCTCCAGTACAGTCCTCGAGCCGCTGAGACCTGCTGACATCCTTGTGTTTGTCGACCTGGAGAATGCTGACGTTGGTATCTATCAGTTGCCGGTCCGTGTGACGCTTCCCTCAGGTGTGCAATATGAACGCGTTACACCGGAGATCGTCCAAGTGACGGTTCGTACCCCTGCCACACCAGTACCATCTCCAACTCCCTGAGCGGTGTTCTGCACGGTTTAAGCAAACTGATCGCACAGCAACGGATGGTGAGTGAGCGTCGTCTGCGGATGACTCATCCCCCGAACCGCCGAGGATCGACTTCTGCACCTTGTGCCTGCGCAAGTCCATTCATCGCTTCTTCGAACCCACACGGTGCGGGTGATCCACAACCTCCGTTCTGTCCAATGAGGTCGTGACGTTGAACAGGCCGTGACATGCTCACGCGAGCCAAGGAAGCCAGCAATACAAACTGACAGTAAACCACCGTGCACTGTTTGCGTTAGTAGCATCGCAAGGGAAGGTAGATTCCGGCAAAAGGCAGTTGCTCTTAATCACGGTTTAAGCAACGTCGCCAAAGATCGTATGCAACTGAGATACCCCAGTCTTTTGTCAGCACACTAAGTCGTAGCGACCATGCGCAAATCCACAAGGCGAGACGATCGAGTCTCGCCGGCACCGAACCCATGCGAGACACCACCGACACATCTACCCGCTACCCATTGGTGCCAGGATGTGAGCAGTTGCTCGTTTTCTTGTTATTGGCTGATGGTTCGTGTGGAATCAGGTTTCTACTTGTCAGCGTAAGAAGATCAACAACCGGGCATCACCAAATGAGACGCAAGCTAGTCATGTTGAGGCAACGAGGAACGCGGTTCGTTCGTACGCCCAGCACTTTCGAGTTGATGCGCGAGAAGGATAGCCTCGGCGATCTCGCGCATCGACTTTCGGCTGTCCATACTGAGTCGCCGCATCCGCTGGAACGCTTCGGCCTCGCTAAGACCATGCACTTGCATGAGAACCCCTTTTGCACGCTCGATAAGCTTGCGAGCCTCGAGTGCTTCCTGGAGCTCTACAACTTGGCGTTCGAGGCGTTGGACTTCATGGAAACGAGCGAGCGCCAATTCGATAACCGGCATAATTTCACTTTCCCGAAACGGCTTGACAAGATAACCAGCGACGCCAGCGCGGCGAGCACGCTCGACCAGCTCGCGCTCGCTGTACGCCGTGAGTAATACAACCGGAGCCAAACGCTCGCGATGCAGCGCCTCCGCAGCGTCAATGCCATCGACTTCGGGCATCTTAATGTCAAGAATGACGAGGTCAGGCTTCAGCTTGCGGGCTAACTCAACGGCCGTTCGTCCATCGGCCGCCTCCCCAACCACGTCATAGCCGAGGGAAGTTAGGAGCTCCCGCAGATCGAGCCGAATGATGGGCTCGTCATCAGCGATCAAAATGCGAATTGGCGTCGACGATGACACCGCCATCGTACTCCGTAGCGAGAGGGCCGCACCTCGAGGTGCGGCCCCGAGAGTCGGGGCGAGAGGATTTGAACCTCCGACCTCCGGTACCCCATACCGGTGCGCTACCGGGCTGCGCCACGCCCCGAAGTTCGCTCGGAGTATAGCATAGAAAACGTGGAGGGCGCCAGCCTTCGCACTGACGCCCTCTACCAAGGCTCAATCTACTTGATTTCGACCTTGGCTCCCACCGCCTCGAGCTTCGCCTTAATCGACTCCGCTTCCTGTTTAGAGACACCTTGTTTCACAGGCTTCGGCGCTGCCTCCACCAGATCCTTTGCCTCTTTCAGGCCAAGCTGTGTCAGCTCGCGTACAACTTTGATCACCTGGATCTTGTTCGGTCCCACGTCGCTCAGGATTACGTCGAATTCGGTCTTCTCTTCCTCGGCCGGCGCTGCTGCCGCCGGAGCGGCAGCACCTGCGGGAGCTGCGGCCACTGCAACCGGCGCAGCGGTGACACCGAAGCGTTCCTCAAGCGCCTTCACGAGCTGCGACAATTCCAGAACTGTCATCTGCTCAATCGCTTGGATAATTTCCTCAAGTTTTTCCTGTCCAACTGCCATGATGATCCTTCCTCCTACTATCGATACCCACGTATACCGCACACGCTCTCAAGCGGCTTCCGCCGCTCCTTCGCCCTCCAGTTGCCGCGCCCGTGCCTGAAGGACGTAGAGAAGCCCTCGAATCGGCCCACTAAGGACCGAGACGAGACCGTACAAGGGAGCCTGCAGTCCGCCAACCACCTTCGCCAGCAACTCTTCTCGCGGCGGCAAGGTCGCCAACGCCTCGACGTCAGCTGCAGCGAGCAGTTGCCCACCCAGCAAGGCCCCTTTAATTGTCAAAATGCGCGACTGGCGTGCGAATTCGACCGCAAGCTTCGCAGCGGTGACCGGATCCGCTGTGGTGTAGACCAGTGCTGTTGGTCCCTCCAAAAGTGACGTGATAACCTGATTCCCGGTTCGCTCCGCCGCAATGCGCGTTAGGGTATTTTTGACCACGCGGAGATTAGCCTGATGCTCTTGCAACCGGCGACGAAATGCCGTGAGTTCCGCCACATTGAGACCGCGATAATCGGTGAGAATCGCGACACTTGCCGTGCGCAGAATATCGCCAATCTCTTCGATTTGACGAGCCTTTTCTGGTGTCGGCACAAGCACCTCCCTTCACAGCAACGCCCCCTGCGTGTGCGCAGGGGGCGTAAGCGGCCACTTCAAGAGCCGTCTTGCATCCTCCCCGCGCCTCGGCTGGATCTTTAAGCGCTGCGCGCCCCAGCGGTCATCGGCGCGGCACTCTTCCTCTTGCAGTGTATTATTTCACAAATGTCCGTGCCTCTTCGAGCGTCGTCACCACATCTAGTGGAATCCCTGGCCCCATCGTTGGAGCAAGCGTCATTGCACGAATAAACTGGCCCTTCACGGCTGACGGGCGCGCTCGCGCTACCGCATCCGCGGCAACAAACAGGTTTTCCAAGAGCTGCTGATCGGTGAAGCTCTTGCGACCGATCTGAAGATGGACATTGCCAGTGCGGTCATTCCGGAACTCCACGCGTCCAGCCTTAATTTCTCGAATTACGGCCGGAAGGTCCTCAGGATTCCGCACCACAGTCCCCGTTCGAGGATTGGGCATGAGCCCCCGGCGACCCAGGATACGCCCTAAGGGGCCGACCTTCCCCATCTGATCTGCCATCGCGATGGCCGCGTCGAACTCCAGCCATCCCCCTTCGATCTGCCGGATCAAATCGTCGACTCCGACATAGTCGGCACCCGCTTCAGCCGCAATACGCGCTGCCTCACCGACTGCAAAGACCAGAACACGCGGCGTCCGCCCGGTCCCATGCGGCAGTGTCACCGTCCCACGCACGTTCTGATCAGCCTGTCGCGGATCGATGTTGAGCTTGATATGAAGATCAATGCTCTCGTCAAAGTCAGCGTGTGCGACCCGTTTCACCAACGCAATGGCCTCGTTAGGCGGATATCGTCGCGTGACATCAATGAGCTTCAGTGCCTCGAGATATTTCTTTCCGTGCTTCGGCATCCTCGCTAACCTCCGTGGTCCTGTCGGAGCATTAGCTCCTCCCACTGTTCCCGCTCAGCCAACAACTTCAATTCCCATGCTGCGCGCGGTTCCCTCGATCATCCTCATCGCAGCTTCCAGATCTCGCGCGTTGAGATCCGGCATCTTCAGCTGCGCGATCTCGCGAATCTGCTCGCGCGTCACCCGCCCAACCCTTTGTCGCTTCGGATCAGAGGCGCCCTTCTCGATACCAGCCGCCCGACGCAAGAGGTCAGCAGCCGGCGGTGTCTTGAGGACGAACGTAAACGAACGATCCTCGTAAATCGTCACCACGACCGGAATAATCTGCCCAGCGAGGTGCGCCGTCTTCTCGTTATACTCCTTTACAAAATTCATGATCGGCACACCATGCTGACCGAGAGCCGGTCCAACTGGCGGAGCTGGGGTCGCCTTCCCTGCCGGCAATTGGAGTTTGACTATCGCTTTAACCTTCTTTGCCACTGCTCTTGACCCTCCCACGACACGATGAACCGCAGCCGGCCTACTGCTCTAGC
>DAOTWO010000302.1:0-17338 GCA_034435855.1 Thermomicrobium sp.
CGAGTCCTTGGACTCGCGATCGCAGGTGGGATGCTGCGTGCAGCAGTTGCTGATGGAACGGGGCGGATTCTTGGTGAAGCATCGGAACCGCTCGACAACTTGGATGCATCAGGCGTACTGCGCCGCTTGACTCAGCTCGCCCACCTGGCCTCGACGCGCGCTGGGTTGGCCCACCTCGATGTCAAGGCAGCCGGCATTGCGTTTGGTGGACCAGTGGATCCGGTGCGAGGCTTAACCATTCTGTCACCCCGTTCACCCGGTTTCGAGCAGTACCCCTTGGCAGCATTAATTGAGGAGCGCCTTGGTATTCCAACTGTTCTGGAAAATGATGCTCGCGCCGCGGCCTTCGGTGAAGCGGTCTTCGGGGCAGCCCGCGGTTGTCAGACAGTGATCTATCTTCATCTTGGGACAGGCGTGGGCGGCGGCATCATCGTTGATGGGCGCCTCGTCTATGGCGCGAGCAATACTGCGGGTGAGATCGGTCATATTGTGGTGACGGCTGGAGGACCAACTTGTTCGTGTGGGAAGCCAGGGCATCTCGAGGCCTATGCTTCTGAACCTGCGATCAT
This sequence comes from Thermomicrobium sp., assembly GCA_034435855.1. GTDB lineage: Bacteria > Chloroflexota > Chloroflexia > Thermomicrobiales > Thermomicrobiaceae > Thermomicrobium. Next base: position 570 of record DAOTWO010000302.1, read on the forward strand.
CGCTCGCGTCCTGGAAGCTTTGCTCTTGGCTCCGGACGATCCCGGACAGCAACTGCTGGCAGGTCAGTTGACAACTCGCCGCTTATTCGAGTTCGCCCGGTTGAGCCCGACCATTCGGCGGGTGCTTGATGACACAGTTCAGATGCTCGGTTTGGCCATCGCCTCTTTGATTGCGACGCTCAATCCCGAAGCGGTCATCATTGGTGGACCAGTCGCCGAAGCTGGTCACGACCTCCTGGAGCCACTCCAGGCGCGGGTGCGGCAGTTTGCGTACCCGGCCTCGCTGCGTCGCGTGCGAGTCGCGTTCGCCGAACTTGGCGCGGACGCGCCGGTGATCGGCGCTGTGGCGCTCGCCCTCGCTCGCACGTGACACTTGGATCCCCAGGGAAAATGAGATGAGCAGAGAGTCTCCCAAAGCTCATGGTCCTGTCGCCATTCTCCGCGGTGCAATGAGTAAATCAGTCTTTCAAACACTACTTCGCCGACACGACGGTCGACGCGCTCCCAGTGCACTCTGTCTCCTGTTGCGAGGTAGACGACGAGGAGGTATCCTTGTCCGGTGGCGCGACTGAAGGGGGTGGCATGTCCACACCGACCCTGAGCCCAGAAGTTCAGAAGACGCTCGTGCAGATCCTCCGCGAACTCGCTCGTCCGGCATCCACGGAGGAACTCGTGCGCCTGCTTCGCGAGCGTGTCCAAACTGCATAACGAGCCGCGACGTGTGAACAAGGGGAGCCTACGACGTGGCTGAGACGACTCAGCTGTCAACTCTGCCGGAGATCGAGTTTCTAGGCAGCGAGGAGGAACAGCGCCTCGCACAGCGTGTGTTTGCCTTGCTCCGTGCGACAGCACGCTTTTATCCCTTGAATGCGCCGATTCGGGTTCCTTTGGCGGTTCTCGCCGAGCATTTCTCGACTGTTGATCCGGCTGTGTCGTCTGCCGAGTGGGAGGAGCGGCTCCAGAAGGCGATCGCCGCAAACGCGCATGTCTTCGCCCTGGAGACCGAAGAAGGGAAAGTATTCGTTGCAACCACACGTGCCGGAAAGCCCCCCTTGCCCCCCGAGGCACTGATCGACACAGCGCATCAACTTCCCCGGCGCTTCATGGAGCCACCGCCGGAGGCGGTGGCCCCGGTGCGTCGGCCACCAGTCGCCGAGCCGGTACCAGCAATAGAGCAAGAACACCCGCCGGTCGAGGAAGTCGAGGTCGTCGAGCAGCCGCGCCTCCAGGTCGTTGAAGATATCTCAATGCTTTCCGACGAGGAGCTCGCTGCTGCGATCCGCGCGACACTCGGCAGCACACCGGAAGTCGTTGGATTCGGTGATCTCTGGGCTCCAGCCGAGCTTGTGCCGCGCCTGTCCCGAGGAGATGTCCGACGCATTCGCGAGTACATCGTCGAACGCGGTGAGCCACTGACTGATGCCGAGCTCCTCGAAGTCGTCTTGGGAGTCCGCCCGACTGCCCCCGACTTCGCTTTGCAACAGCTCGCCCTGGATGCACGGCTGGCGAGCGAAGGCGATTTCGAATTCGTCGGCGTTCCGGGCGGTCATGCGTGGACCGTGCGCGAGGTGAACCCGGTTCCTGCTCCGAAGCGCCGCCCAGCCGACATTGGACAGGATTACCGGTTCCTGCTGGAAGAACTTCAGGGGATCACTCCGGGCAGCGAAGCTGTCGTCGATCACGTTCTGACCTTCTATGAGCATTACCACGGCGTCTTGCCCTACAATGCCTTGCTTGCCTCAGTCTTGCCACCACGCGTGTACCCGAGTCAGACCCGAGCCCTCCTCCGCTTTGAGGCGCCACAGACACACGAGACGTTCTACGTGGAACTCCGCTACCCGACGGCGAATCGCGGGGGTTTTCTCTTCGGGTTCGAGCACTTCTTCGCCGCCAACCTTGTCGCGGGCGCACTGATCACCATCGAGCGCTCAGAACAACCCGGGCACTTTATCATCGACTACCTGCCGATCTCTCGGCAGGAGCGCCGCCTCCTGGCACTGGACGAGAAGCAGCGCAAGTACATCTTCAAGCCCACAACGTATTTCTGCGCGGTCCAGGACAGCATGCTGCTCACCGAGCAACGGTTCCCGCGCTTTGCCGGCCAGGAACCACTCGACGAACGAACGCGCCGCTCATACGAGCGTGTCCTAGAGATCACCTTCGAGCGGGTTGGAGAGAACGTCGGTACGGCAGAGTCCCCGCGTTACATGGCAACGCTCGATGATCTCGTTGCGGGGGTCAATGTCGAGCGCCCATTGAGTGCGGATAAGATCCGGCAACTCCTGACCTCCGGAGAGTTTCCGCAATTTGAAGCGGATCCCGACGTCGCAGACCTGTACTACTTCACACCACATCGGTGACAGACACACGAGGTGACATGGTAGGGACGTCCGATCTTCAGAAACTTCTTACCCGCCTAAGCGGACAAATCCGCGCAAGCGATATCGCCCAACTATCCGATCTCCCTCGTGCCACAGCTCGCACCCTGCGCGAGCTGTGGCCAACGGTTCCGGTTGCCAATCGCCGGCGGATTGTAAGCGAGATGGTCGAACTGAGCGAGTTGAACCTTTCATTGAATTTCCGTCAGGTCTTCCTTGTCGCGCTCGACGACCCCGATGCTGAAGTGCGACGAAGCGCTGTGGAGGGGCTTTGGGAGGAAGAAGATCCCGCCGTCCTGAGACGACTGCTGGCGCGACTCGCGGTTGAGACTGAGATTCCAGTCCGCGCGGCACTCGCTCAAGTTCTAGGGCGGTTCGCTGAACTTGACGTCTTAGGCCGACTCCCCAGCCAGGAGAGCGAGGAACTGCGCTCCGCACTCATTGCTCTGCTGGACCCACGAGAACCAATCGACGTTCGACGCCGAGCACTCGAGTCTGCCGCTGTCTATGCGGATGCGACAGTTATTGCAGCAATCGAGGAGGCGTACTGGTCAGGAGACCCGCTCTTGCGTGCCAGTGCATTGTATGCCATGGGACGCTCACTCGACCGCCGCTGGCTTCCCCTCCTGCTGGACGAACTCCACAGCGAGGATCCTCAACGCCGCTACGAGGCCGCGACCGCTTGCGGCGAGTTAGGTGCAGAGGAAGCTGTCGACGATTTAATTGGCCTCACGAGCGATCCCGATCGCGATGTCCAAGGGGCGGCGATCCTCGCTTTGGGACGGATCGGCGGCACAGTGGCCACGAATGTTCTCCGTCGGCTCGCCCGCTCAGCCGATCCGGTGGTGCGGGAGGCTGCGGAAGAGGCACTCGCCGAAGCGGTTTTCGCCGCCGATCCTCTCCGGCCGACTCCATGGTGATGCTCCTCGCCCCTGCACAGACGATTGAAGACTCGGAAACATGGGATGCTCTTGTCTTGCACCTTGGGGGCCGCCTCCTCCAGAGCTGGCGGTGGGGCGAGTTCAAGAGGCGACACGGCTGGAAACCTTATCGGATTAGCGTCCGCATCGGCGGTGCTACTGGCCTCGCCCAGATTCTGGTGCGGCGTGCCTACGGGTTATCTGTCCTTTACATCCCCCGTGGCCCACTGGCAGACGCTGTGTCGCCTGAATTGGCTGTCGCTTTTCGGGAGGCTGTCGACCGGCTCGCCCACGCGACCCGTGCGATCATCGTCCTTGCCGAACCAGAAGATGAGCGTGGTCTTGCGCTTCTACCGGAACATCTTGGTTGGCGTCCAAGTCCCTTTGTCATCCAGCCCCGGCGTACGCTGCGTGTCCCCCTCGGCGACGACGACCAGCTTCTTAACCAGATGAAGCCGAAAACGCGCTACAACGTGCGCCTTGCGTTTCGGCGGGGTGTGACCACTCGTCAAGCCTCGCTCGCAGAACTCCCAACGTTTTACGAACTCCTCCGTGAGACAGCCGAGAGAGACGGCTTCGGTATTCACCGCATCGACTACTTCAGCGATCTTCTCCGTGCATTCAACGAAGACGCTGCACTGCTCTTCGCAGAATTCGAGGGGCAGCCGGCTGCGGCGGCATTGGTTGTTCGCTTTGGGGAGGAGGCCGTGTACTTGTATGGCGCCTCCAGAACGGAACTGCAACGACATATGCCAGCCTACGCGGTTCAGTGGGCCGCAATGCAATGGGCTCGCGCAAGAGGCTGCCGGTGGTACGACCTCTGGGGCATTCCTGAGTCAAACGAACTTCCCCCCGACACGGACGAAAACCACCTTAACGTCCGCTTCGGACTATGGGGTGTCTATCGCTTCAAGCTTGGCTTCGGCGGGCATCCGTATACTTACCCCGGCACGTGGGAGCTCGTTCGGCAGCCTCTCCTCGTTTGGCTGTGGCGTCGCCTGCGGCCGTTAGGAGGCTGATCATATGCCGAAACTCCAGGAATTGCTTCACGATCTTCCCGTGGAAATCCGAGGTGATCCCACTGTCGACATCAATTCCATCTCATACGACTCACGGTGCACCAGTCCAGGGAGCCTTTTCGTTGCGCTGCGTGGTGAACACACTGACGGGCATTTGTACCTGGCCGACGCTCGCACTCGTGGTGCGGTCGCAGCACTCGTGGAAGAATGGCCAAACCAAGCAAATGTGCTGCTGCCAGCAATTGCCCGTATAGCCGATACTCGAGTAGCCCTGGCAACTCTCGCTGCCCGTTTCTACCAATTTCCAGCTCAGAGTCTGGGGCTTGTCGGTGTCACCGGAACCGATGGGAAAACGACCACTTCCTTTCTCATTGAGAGTATTCTTCGAGCAGCAGGTTACCGCACTGGACTAATTGGGACGGTCGCGATCCGCATCGGTGACACGTGGTATCAGCATGACCTGCGCCAAACGACCCCTGAGTCACTCGACGTGCAACGCCTTTTGGCCGACATGCGTGCTGTCAATGTGGAGTGGGCCGTTCTCGAGGCGACAAGTCACGGGCTTGTCCTTCATCGCCTCGACCACTGTCCGTTCGACATTGCAGTAGTAACCAACGTCACCCAGGAGCATTTGGACTTTCACGGCACAATCGAGAACTACCGAAGAGCAAAAGGGAAACTGCTCGAGTTCGTTCGCGATCGGGGCACCCGCCCGTATCCCACAGGCATCGTGTTGAACGCTGATGATGAGGGAGCTCGCTCGCTCGCGCATTTCGCTGGAGACACGCCAATTCTCTGGTATTCCACCAGGAAACACGCGCAGCTGACTGCTGACGCGATCCGTGTCTCTACCAGGGGAACCGCTTTCCGTTTACATATCGGCGAGCAGATCGCCGATGTCACGCTCCAACTCATTGGACCTTGGAACGTCGAAAATGCGCTCGCCGCAGCAGGAGTCGGGCTCTTACTGGGTCTCCCGCTCGACGTGATCGTTCGCGGACTCGAACAGCTTACTCGCGTACCGGGTCGCTTCACGAAGGTCGATTGTGGGCAGCCGTTCAGTGTGATTGTTGACTACGCTCATACGCCGGAGTCTTTCCAGCGCGTTTTGCCGCTCGCGCGACAGATCGCGACAGGACGCGTCATAGTGGTTTTCGGGAGTGCTGGTGAACGAGACCGTGTCAAACGCCGGCTCCAGGGCATGATAGCTGCTCAACTAGCCGACTTCGCAATCCTCACGTCCGAGGATCCGCGTTTCGAGGATCCGTGGTTCATTATCGATGAAATCGCTGAAGGGATGCGTTCGGCTGGTGCACGCGAAGGTCAAAACTATCTGCGCATCGAAGATCGCCGTACAGCGATTCGGGAGGCACTCCGACGTGCACAGCCTGGCGATATCGTCTTGCTCTTGGGGAAGGGGCATGAGCAGTGCATCATCTACGGCAACGAACGCCGACCGTGGGACGAACTCGCCGAGGCCCAAAGCGCGTTGGAGGATCTCGGCTATCGCTGCTCGCGCTAATGCTCACTCTGTTGCTGACTATCGCTCCGTCGTGTGCTTCTCCGTCCACAGAAGAGCGAGTGGCACTCGCTGCTACCCCAAGCGGCAAGATTTTGTTCGTGCAGAATGGTGACATCTACGTGTGGGACAACGGCAAGATACGCCGCGTGCTCGAACTCGGGAACGCAGCCTGGCCTCGCTGGTCACCAGATGGTACGCGCATCGCCTTCGTCCGAATGGGTGATGCCTTCTCGGACCTCTACGTGGTGCGAAGCGACGGCCAGGACATGCGGCAACTCACGCGCAACCAGCCTGGCTTCACACCCGGCTCCTACGAATACGTGCAAAATGCAGTGTGGGCACTCAGTCCGGCTTGGTCACCCGACGGCGCAACAATCGTGTATGTTTCGGACCTGAACTCACTCAAAAACTTCCTTTGGCTCATCCCTAGTCACGGAGGAACTCCCCAGCGACTCGAACCTTCGACACGCCTCGGCGACAACGTGGACCAACCCACCTTCTCTCCGGACGGGAATCGCATTGCCTTTGTTCACCGAGTAACTCGCCAGGATGGGCTGACTCGGACGACCGACATCTGGGTCGTCAATCTCCGTACGGGCGAACTGACACCGCTTGTACAAGGTGGCGACGGCCAGTACGCCCCAACATGGTCCCCGGACGGGAGCTGGATCGCTTACGTCGGGCGCAGTGGCAGTGCCAATGACCTTTTTGTGATTCCAGCATCAGGGGGCCAACCGGTGCAGCTCACGAATTCGGGCGTCGTTGCAAGCCCCACCTGGTCACCCGACGGCCGGATGATCGCCTTTCTTCAGCTCGAACGAGACGGTTTCGCGGTGTACACCATTGAGTTCACGCTCGGGTCAGATGGGCAACCGCATGCAGGAGAATCAAAGAAGTTGTTTGCCGCAGAAAACATCGACGCGGTCTCTGGACTCTCTTGGCACTCGTAAGGAAGTGAAAATAACTCAAAATCGCCGTGCAACGGGCATCAACCACAAAGCCCTTTTTAGTTTTCGGCTGCCCCACGGCATCACCTCGAGCCGGTTCTCAATCAGTCAGCCTCGCTGATACGGTTTCGGAAACTGCGTGGCCGAAGACTGATGGACGACGCTTCCTGGGCCGAGGACGAACGTACGGGGACTACCACCGGGCGCCGGCCATCCCCCAGCAGCGAATCAGATGCTCTGTCCAGTGCTCCTTCAACAGAAAGACCCTTCGGCATCCTTCACGCAGAAAGGACCAGTCGAAGAGCTTGCCTGGAGACGCACGCGCAGCGCATTGGTACGGAATGGTGAGGATTTTGCTCACTGCTCTGGTAGCCTGCGCTCACCGTGTCGAGTGTGCTAACGTTGCGAACTAACAGCAGCTTCTGCCCACTCGTGCTCCACAAGACCTTTCGGCTCCCCGAGAACGTCACCTGCGAAAGATGGCGGAATCAGAGTTCGTAGCGGATCAGGTACCGCCGAAGTCGGATAGTGACCAACTGAGGCCCGAACAGGCGAGGGTCTTGCCAGAGACCTGAGTGAGGACCAAGGAAATACGGTAAGGTAGACTCGGCAAAAGTGCGTCGCACAGCGCATACTATTATTGATGCGCACGGGCGGGGATGGCGGAACGGCAGACGCAGCCGTCTTAAAAACGGCAGGGATGACCTCCCGTGCGGGTTCGAGTCCCGCTCCCCGCACCAAACCGACGGAATGAACCTGGGGTCAAAGTGGGGTCACCCTAGTCTACTGGAAAACCGCACTCCACGGGCACCTGGCCGGTGGGATGCGTGTTCAGCTCCGCGTGCTGCCCCCGGGTGAGACCATGCCCCACCCAGCTCAGTGCCGCGATTGATCGAGGAGCGCCGCGACACTCGTTTCGGAAGCGTGCAACAGCCTCGCCGGAGAGCACGTGATTCGCAACTATGACCCTTGTATTTCCTGCGTCACACATTTCCTACGCCTTGACATCGTGGATGGCGACCAGTGAGTAACAAAGATATGCTCGTCATCGGACTGGGAAACCCCCTGCGCGGAGATGACGGCGTCGGTATCTGGTTTGCCGAGCAAATCGCCGCAGCTGGCTGACCAGACGTCATGGTACTTGCCATCGAGTCAGGAGAGCCGACGCAGCTGGTCGAGGCGTAGGACGGAGCCACGCGAGTCTATCTGATCGTGTCCTTCGCTTCGGCGTTTTGAGGAAGCCACGTGATAGGCTCCCTCCATCGCAGCCCCGCCCTTCCTGACAGTGAGGATCCATTCTCTGTTTCAACACTCTGCGCAAGCGCTGGTACAAGAGCTGACGAGTCATGGCCAGTCAGACACCCCTTGGGAAGCCGTCTCAGCAACGAGCCTGCTGATCCTTTTCACCTCGCTCGGTTTCCTGGCAAGCCAAGGTTGAGGACCAACAATTTGCTCCTCTGTATCGATACGAACTGCATGCCGCTTCAAGAAGCAGGCAAACTCTCCGCTGCAATGTCCTTTCAGATGCCCCAAAAAACATCGCTCGCAGGTCGCTTCGTTCGGCGCGCAGAGAGGATACCGCTTTGGAGTGCTGCTTTGCCGCAGACCGGTGTAACCGCCGGCGGCACAAATTTGGTTACCGAGTGTCTCGAGCTAAGAATGCGAGAGATGCCATCCCGCAAAACTCGCCAATCTGATGCTGCAAGAGTCTCTCAACGGAGGGGACACGCCTGCCAGAATCACAAAAAGTAAACCCCGGAAATCCTCCGGGGTTGATGGAGCGGAAGACGGGATTCGAACCCGCGACCTCCTCCTTGGCAAGGAGGTGCTCTACCAGCTGAGCCACTTCCGCGTCAGCTCTCGGCGGCTCCTCACCGCCACTTGCACTGCTCAGTATAGCGAGCGCACTCGCCGATGTCAAGCCCCTTGCCCACCTTCTTTCGAGCGCAGCCTGTGAGACTCAACGAACATCCAGCCGTTCGTGGCTCGGTTCTCTCATTGCTTGTGACTCCTCACGTTCCGATCGAATGCCAAGAAAAAGTTTCCCTAGGACATCCACTCGTGAACCGTTCGAGGAGCTCAAGCACCCAACGAAGTCGCGCTTGGTCTACCACTTTCCGGCGCACTCGTCACCGTGCTCGTCGGCCGCTCGTTTATCGGCATCTCCGATGCCATTATCCTCTCCACTTCCTCTCGAGGCAGAAGAAGCGGCTGCGTGAGGTCTTCTGGAGTGAGCAATCGACGCGGTGGAACTGCATACGCATGACGCGCAGGGACCGATACAAGCTCGAGTTCTGGGTAACGAAGCGCCGTGAGTCGATTGCCAAAGACACAGCCGGTATCGATGTTGATGGTCCGATTGATCCAAACTGCTTCCGTGACCGGCGTATGCCCATAGACGACAATTGCACGTCCACGGTAGGCAAGTGCCCAGTTCACGCGGATCGGCAAACCACGCTCGTCGACTTCACCCGTAGTCACACCGAAAAGCGCGACACGACGCACGACGGGGGAATCTCGCCCGTGATACTCCTGGGGCAGCCCTGCATGTGCCACCACAAGACGCCCCTCGTCGAGAACCAGGTGGTGCGGAAGACGCTGCAAAAATCGCCGTACTCGTGCTTTGAAATCCTCCGATTCCGCCTCCAGCTGCTCGACCGTTACTTCCAATCCATGCGCAATGCGGACAGGGTGCCCGGTCAGATACCTCAGGAGCTTTCGGTCGTGGTTTCCTAGGACAATCGCAGCCCGTCCACGCGCACACGCAGCCATCGCGAGTCGCAGCACCGGTACAATCTTGGGCCCGCGATCGACTAGGTCTCCGACAAAGAGCAGCCGCCTTCCTTCCGGATGGGTAATCGCATACTCGAGCTCGCCACTTGGAGAGTACCGCTCGGCGACACGGTACCCAAGGCGCTCCACAAGTTCGACGAGTTCGTCAAAGCAGCCGTGAACGTCGCCGATGATATCAAACGGCCCATGCCACCACCGGCGGTCACAAGGCAAAGGACGCCGCACGACCAGCGCGTGGATCGCCTCCTCTGGTTTCCGTATCCAGTAACGGCGTTGGAAGGGTTCTTCTAATAGCGCGCTTCGATTCGCCGCGAACTGCGCCAGCTGGCGTTCGATCACTGCGCGTCCGACTTGTCGTCCAACGCGCTGGAGGTCATGCGCCAGATACACTTCGAGCGGGTAATCGAAGATGATTGCGACACAGGGAACGTGATAGCGCCGGGCAAGTTCGAGGAGAGGGAGACGCGCTTCTCGACGCGTGTTTGTCGCATCGATCACCGTGAGACGTCCCCGCCGGAGACGCGCCTCCGCAACTCGATGCAGAATCTCGAACGCCTCACGAGTCGCTGTTTGATCTGCCTCATCATCCGCGATCATCGCACGAAACGCATCCGAGGACAGGACCTCTGTTGGTCGGAAATGCGTCCGCGCGAACGTCGACTTCCCAGCTCCCGAGGGGCCGATCAAGAGGATGAGCGAAAGGGCAGGGATGACCAAGCGGCGTCGACGCATCTCGCGATGTTCATGCCTCGAAGCCGTATCCCATTCCACTCCCACACCACCCTCAGTCGCCGCGCAATGGTACTATGACGAGGGTGGCGTCCGCTTCTGACAGGCGGTAAAATTGGAGAGCGATGAGGGCCTGTAGCTCAGCGGCAGAGCACGAGGCTCATAACCTCAGGGTCGTAGGTTCGAATCCTACCAGGCCCACCATGGGGCTTTGCCCCAAGTTGCATGAAGCGAGGTGACGATGGCACGAGTACACGAGGAAATTCGTCTGACGCCCCAGGAGATTGCCCGCGTGGCCGCGGAAACAGCAGCAGATGCTCTCGCAACGGATATCCAAGTTCTTGATCTGACATCAGTCACCCCCTTCTTCGATCTCTTCGTACTCTGTACAGCCGATAACTCCCGTCAACTGCGAGCCCTAGCCACACACATCAGTGACGCCCTCGATGACATGGGCATCACCCTTCGGGGTGTCGAGGGTGAACCCGAATCCGGGTGGGTTATTTTGGACTACGGAGCAGTGGTTATCCACTTGTTCACGCCTGAGCAGCGCGCGTATTATCGCCTCGAAGAGCACTGGGCAGCAGCGCAGCGCGTACTGGTGATCCAATGACGTGAGGGGAGGCCATGCGGCGGTTGCCTGGGCGGGGATGGATCCTGCTCTTGGTGAGCTTTGCTCTTGGGACGGCCAGTGGTCTGACATTTGGCATCGTGTTCAGTCGCCCGTGGCGACGAACACGCTCACACGCACGCCCACCTGATCCGGCGTTGTTCATGCAATGAGTTATCTGTTCAGCTCGAACGGTGCTGCCGCTCGAGCTCTTTTTCAAACCGTTCCTGATCAGCCATACAACGCGCAGCCCACGGTACTGCCTCAAGCCGCTCGCGCTCGATCGGACGTCCACAGTCGACGCAGATTCCGTATCGGCCTTCTGCGATGCGGTCGAGCGCGAGAAGGACTTCGTGGAGTTCCTCCTCTAACGTTCTGAGCACCGTCTGCTGGTATTCGGCCATCGTCACATCGCTCGCAGCATCGGCCGGGTGACTGGCTACAGTGCCCTCGTCCGCTTGGCTTTGACCTTCGGCTGCCAGGAACCGCAGCCCCTGTTGATGTTGCCGCACGAGCTCCTCTCGGCGTTGCTCCAGCCTCTTCCGTATCGTCTCCAACCACTCGCGATCGCTCGTCATACTCACGATGCCGTTCCCCCCGTATCGATGCCCTGACCAGTTGAGATTAATCGGGCAAACAACCGTAACTCATCGGCGACATAGCGTGTGACCAAGAAACGTTCGCGAACCCTTTGTCGCCCCAGCTGCCCAATCCGCCGCGCAAGCTCCCGGTTCTGCAACAACTCAATGACCCGCTCGGTAAACGTATCCTCGTCATCAGGATCGACGAGGTATCCTCCCTCCCCATCAGCCATCTGCAACGTGATACCACCACTCCGCCCAGCGACGACCGGCGTCTCCTTCCAGAGCGCTTCGCTCACAACCAACCCAAAGCCTTCACGACGCGATTTCTGCACAACCACCCATGCACAATGCTGAAAGGCATTGACCTCGACAAAGCTGATTCCTGTGAGGTTCGTCCCGACCAAGATGTCGCTGTCTTGCTCGGCCTGACTGCGAACTTGCTCGTAAATGCGCCATCCTTCCGGATCGTCCAGCGCCATTGCCCCGATGAGACCGAGTTGAAGACCCGGAACCTGCTCACGTGCGCGACGAAACACCCGAATGACACCGAGCGGATCTTTCCACGGGTCGAAGCGCGAGACTTGAACCATCAGCGGCCGTTGGTTGTCCACACCGTACCAGCTGACGATCCGCCGGCAGAGAGACGCCGGCAGCGGAAGGTTCTTTGGACTCAACGGATCGATACCTGGCGGGAAAATTTCGACCGCCCGTCCACGCAAGGCAGGCAGCACGAAGTCTGCTAATGTGAAGACCAGAACGTCATAACTCTCTAACCACGGAAGAAGAAACGCTTCAGCAGCCGGATCTGGCTCAGACGTATCGATGTGACAACGCCACACCCACCGCGCTCCCAGTCGCGGCGCAAAAGCCCGTATCGCAGCCGGCTGCGGATCGTGAACAACTATGATATCATAGTCTGAGGGGATGGTAGCAGCATTCGCTCGATTGTTCAGGAGGTAGATCTCCTCGACGTCCGCCGTGGAGACAAAGGATGCGCCCTGTAGGCCGTTGTGGAGCGCCTTCGTCACTTCAAAAAATCGACTGTCACCGGAGATGACCAGCCAGTCCACTGCTAACCCGAGTCCACACTCGAGCGCGACGCTCGAGCGGAGAAGTTCAGAGACTCCACCTCCATACGGGGTGGCGTTTATGTGCGCCACACGCAATCCCTGCAGTTGGCGCCCAAGCTCTGCCAACTCCTCGACCTGACTCTCGGGAGCCACCTCACGGTATGTGTCCAACTGTACCGGAGCCAAGCGAACGCGGTGGAGCATCGCTAGAGCCCCTCACGCTGCCTCACCAAATGCTCCGCTTCACGCTGTCGTCTTTGCAGCCGCTCGCTCAGTCGTACTGGATAGCCGCCAGTCGGCGATAGCGACCGCAACCAGTCTGGCAACCGTGCCATCTCTTCCCGATGGTGTTCCCGCAGATCGGCCAAGCTTGGCAATTCGACAATTGTTCCGCCACGCATGACCGGTCGAAGCAAGGGGATCCAATCCGGTCCAGGTGATGGTTCGTCTCGTAATGCAATCATGTCTTCGCTATACCGCCCGTCCGGTCCCACACGGCGCCAAACTTGTTTCGCCCCAACCAATGTCCGTTTCCCTGTACTAAGCTTGAGCACTGGCTGGCCCTCGTACTCGACGAGTTTGTACGCCATATCGGCTAGTGGCGCATCAGCGGAAGTGCCCAGCCGCGACCCTACGCCATACCCGTCGATCGGAGCCCCAGCTGCCTCCAGTGCTGCGAGCTCGTACTCGTCCAGCCCGCCGCTGGCGAAAATCTGAATATCAGGAAATCCTGCTTGGTCGAGAATTTGACGTACTGCCCGGCTCAAACTTGCGAGATCACCACTGTCCAAGCGAACTGCACGAACCCGTCGCCCCTCCTGCGCGAGTTCGCGAGCAACAATGACTGCATGCTCCGCGCCCCGGAGCGTGTCATAGGTGTCAATTAACAGAATCGGATCACCAGGGTAGGTCCGAGCGAAAGCACGAAACGCTTCAAGTTCCGAGGGGAAAGACTCGATATAAGAGTGGGCGACAGTTCCGGACACCGGGATGCCGTATCGTGCTCCCGCAAGAACATTGCTGGTCGCGGCAAAACCCACCAAATACGCAGCGCGCGCTGCTGCCAGTCCCGCGTCCAGGCTGGGAGTACGCCGTAAGCCGAAATCGACTAGCGTCTTTCCCGGCGCTGCCAGAACACAGCGAGCTGCCTTGGTTGCCACGAGTGTCGGATAGTGGATCGCATTCAGGACGAGCGTCTCGATGATCTGCGCCTGGTCAATGGGCGCTTCGACCTCGAGAATGGGCTCCTCGGGGAAAATCACGGTGCCTTCGCGAACCGCCCAAACATCTCCTTGGAAGCGAAACGACGCCAAAGAGTCAACGAACTCGGGTCGCAGCACCGGTAACGTGCGAAGAGAGGCACGCGCCTCGTCGTCGAAGCACAATTGCAGTAAGCGCTCCAAGAGCTCGTTCACCCCGGCGACAACGAGAAAATGCCGCTGCTCGGGGAGTTTCCGCACATACAGGCTAAAAACGGCTCGACCCTGCCGACCGAGCGCATGGTAACTTGACGCCATCGTGAGCTCGTACAGGTCGGTCGAGAGCGCGATTTCATACGGACTCGGATCCATCTCGCCCCCGATCGGCCAATCACCCTCCTACGCTTCCAACTCCTGTCGCCGTTCACGAAGGAGTTCGGCAAGAAATGCCCGGCTCGCTTCGACAATACGTCCAACCTGCTCGGGCGAGACCCCTTCTGCCTGCGCGATCTGATCGTCCGGCCATCCGTCGACCTTGAGGAGGAAGACCTCGCGCCAGGTTTCCGGCAGCCGATCCAGCGCCTCATCCAGAATCCGCTGTGCCTCTTCTGCCAGGATCACATCCTCAGGAAGCTGTGCTGTTGGATCGGCGAGGATGTCAATTAACCGGACCACCTGATCCGGCCACTCATCCCCTTGATAGGCAACAGGTTCTTCGAGCGATCGTTCATGTTCGATCCGCCGCCGCTCTTCTTCGACGAGCTGCCGGACCACGCGCCGTGCAGTTCGTCGCAGCCAGCGAAACAGGCCGCGCTCTGGAGCCTCTCGCCAATGTTGTAGGGCTCTGACGAGAACCATGTCTGTCACATCCTGGTCGGTGAGGACACCAGAGGGGACCACGCCGAAGGCCACAAATCGTCCAATCTCGCGACGCACGAATCGCCGCAACGGGCGGTAATGCTCGACAAGTTGCAGCGCGAGCCACTCGCGACGCGTACGCCCTTCGCTCGTCACCTCTTCTGGATGCCGCTCCAGATGTTGCTGGAGCCTTGTGAGGAGCTTCTCACGTTCGACACCCATCGATTCTGGCGCACTCATTGCTCTCCCCCGGTTGTCGCCTCTCTCGTCTCGCCGGTCTCACCCTCTTCTTCTGGCGGAACTGCTTGCGGCCGAGCTAGCCCGGGGTGGAGTCGAGCCCGTCGGATGAACGGCTCATTGCGAATCTTCGCCAACTGACGCTCCAGTTCATCATAAAGATCGGCAAACGCGTCACGAAGCGCCTGCGCCGGATTCTGCCCCTCCCCCTTTGCGGCAATGTCCGGCCCAGGGATCTTTAAGAGAAGACGGGCAACATACGTATTGCTCCGTTGCTGATGCTCCAGTGTGATATCCAGCAACTTCAGATCATCTTCGAGATCCGCCAATTTCTTTTCCAAAATTCGAATCTCGCGCTCGACAACGTGGTTCACCTTGTCTTGGCTCACTCCGAGATCGTGATATCGAATCCGCATGCGCCTTTCCTCCCGCATTCCCCCCACCGGTCACGAACCGGTCAGTGTCTTTGAGGATACTATGGATCGGCCCAAATGCCGATCTCCCCATCGCGCCTCACCCGCGGTATGCTTAGCGCTGCTGGATACTCGGATGAGGCAACCCGAGGGAGGGTGTGTCGCCATGAGCATCACCGCATGGAATCCCTGGCGCGAACTCGAAGCTGTGCGCGAGCGGTTCGATCGTCTCTTCAGCGAACTCGCCCGCTGGCGCGGTGGTGAGGAACTCGGCATTCCGCTCGATGTGCAAGAGACTGATGATGCGATCATCGTCCGAGCTTCACTCCCCGGCGTCCGCCCCGAGGATATCTCGGTCGAATTGCGTCAAGGTGTTCTCACCATCCGCGCCGAAACGCGAGAGGAACGCGAAGAGTCAAAGGGAACTTGGCACATCCGTGAGCGGCGTGTCGGTAGCGCATACCGGGCAATCACGCTTCCCGCTCCCGTACGGGAAGATGAAGCGCAGGCAACCTACGAACATGGCGTGCTCGAGATTCGTATTCCGAAAGCAGAAGCGGCAGAGCGCAGACGAATTCCTGTGCAGGTTCGTAGCTGAGCGAATGCGACCGGGCGCTGGGGATTCCCGGCGCCCGCGCCGTCCTCCTGCGTGCGATCCGTATCAGTATTGCTGTTGTGTCTCAGGAACCGTGTCCTCCCCCATGCAACTCAAGCAGTGTCCGAGGACTTGAAGAACCTGCCCGCGTGGAGCTCCCTCCCGATAGACAGTCACCCCTTTACAATCCAGCTCGTGTGCCAGGAGAAACGCTCTCCGCACGTCCTCGCGCGTCGCCTCATGAGGCAGATTGATTGTCTTGCTCACTGCGTTTTCCACATGGCGCTGAACCGCCGCCTGCACTCTCAGATGCTCTTCGGGCGTGATCTCTGTTGCAACCCGGAAGAGTCGACGGAGTTCTTCAGGAAGGTCGGTGCGATGTCCAATTCGCCCCGTCAGCTCAATGTCCCGAATCAGTGCCGGATCGTATTTGCCAAGCCGAGCGAGTTCACGCAGAAGGAGCGGGTGGGGTTCGACCACACCGACGAACTCACCAACGTGCCGATACGCGAGCGCGTACAGTGGTTCAATCCCGCTACTGCAGCCGGCAATGATGCTGATGCTTCCGGTCGGTGCCACGGTCGTGACGGTCGCATTACGACGGGGCGGCTCGTCTCGCGCAGCATACCGACTGAGGGGAAAGTTCGGGAACGGACCGCGTTCCCGGGCGAGCTGGCGACTCGCCTCGACCGCAGCCGATTGCACAAGTGCCATGAGCCGATCCGCCAGCGCAACCGATTCATCCGATCCATAGGGTATCCGCATCGCAAGCAAGACATCGGCAACACCCATAATTCCGAGGCCGACCTTTCGATTCGCTCGGCAGATCGTCTCGATCTCCCGCTTCGGATAACGTGACACTTCAACCATGTTGTCCAAGAATCGCAGCGCAGTC
>DAOTWO010000303.1:0-1635 GCA_034435855.1 Thermomicrobium sp.
TCGTACCACTCGACCTCCCAGAAGATTTCCATTTGGTGACCCTCGGGCGTCGTGAAGCGGTACGCCGTACCGTGCCCTACGTCCCCATCGATCCAGCCTTGGCCAAGACGAGTTGCCTCGATCGCTTGGACGCGACGCTCGAGAACTCGCGGTGAGCGGGCCCGCCACGCGGCGTGTCCAAGCCCCGGCCTCTCAGACGGGGTGAGCTTGAGCGAGGTAAGGTAGCGCTCATCGAGGGCGCGCAACTATACCGCCCCGTTCGTCCTCGCCACCCCTTCCATGCCAAGGAGATCGCGGAAGAACCAGAGCGATCGCTCGAGATCGGGGGTGAGCAGTTCCACGTGTGCGAGCTGTGCAACGTCGAAGATATAGCCGTAATCTGCTGCGGCCGACATGCTGTACCTCCCCTGCCAACCACCTTCGATCGCTGAGGATCCGAACCGGGTGCTGTCTACTCAGTAAGATAAAAAGCGATATAAAGAGTGTGCGAGTCGTGGCTTAAGATAATAAGAACCATTGAAAGGTTCAGGTCTCAATCGTTCACTATAGCAGAACTCATCTCAGTCAATGAGGGGACTTTGTGTCAACTCCAGTGAGAGAACCGCTGGGGGCCACATTGCCAGATCGAACGGAAAGTCCGAGCCAGGTACAAGGCGATCCGGCCCCACCACGGCAGACAGATACTCGATCGTCTCCTGGCGCCATAACACAGTGTCGTACCAGAAGCGGCTGAGATACGCCGTGGGCGGCGCTGCAAGTTGCCGTCGCACTGCCTCCCAGACCTCATAGCCCTTTTCGAGTCGACCAAGCTGGTAGGGGAGGTATCCACCTCCATGAGCGAGAAGAATTCGCGCTCGCGGATATCGGTCGAGCACGCCACCAAAGATGAGGTCCACTGCGGCAACTGTTGTCTCCCACGGCACGCCGACAAGGTTCGGTACTTGAGGGCGTGCGAGTCGCCCATCACGGCTCAGGAGCGGATGCAGGAAGATAATCGCCTGCCGCTCGTTGGCAGCACTCCAGAATGGTGCAAAGAACGGGTCGCTGAGGAGGCGATCTCCAACACCTGGGCCGATGATTGCTCCACGCATCCCCTGCTCCATAGCCCAGACGAGCTCAGTTGCCGCGGCGTCTGGGTCATTGAGCGGGACAGTCGCGAGGAGCGCGATTCGATTCGGGGCTGTGGTGCGCCAGGCGAGAAGAGCTTCGTTATACGCGCGTGCTGCCTCCCTGGTGAGACCCGGGTCGGCGTCATAAAAGAAGAGTTGTGGCACTGGAGACAAGAGTGCTCGCTGAACACCCGCAGCTTCCAGCTCTCGGAGAAACTGATCACGATCGTGGAAGACGGGTTTCAGCTCGAACGGCCAACGGCCGCCGATGATCAGGAAGGGTGCCTTGCTCGGATCGCGTCGCTCAAAGCGCGCGTCGGCCTGCTCGCTGTGCTCCCGCAGCCAATCCAACATCACCTGAGGAATTGCGTGGATGTGGTGATCGATCGTCATCACCCCGCTCCTTGATCCCTGCGAGCCGCTCTTATCGATTCGTCAGTGCGGAGCATAGAGAACAGGAGACCGTCTGCCAGCCTTGCGTTCGCCTATACGGGACAAAGGTGCAGTTTCAGCGGTACCTTTCCGT
>DAOTWO010000304.1:0-30411 GCA_034435855.1 Thermomicrobium sp.
GCATCCGTCAGGCATCGCTCTACTACCACTTTCCAGGCGGTAAGGAAGAGCTCTACGTCACTGTTACTGAACGGGGGCTCCAAGCACACCGTGAGGGACTGGAGCAGGCCATCACCGCCGCAGGCGCCTCCTTGGAAGAAGGACTCCGCGCCGTATTGCTTTGGCTAGCAAGTCACGCACCGGTCGACCTTGCCCGAATGCTCCTTGCTGACTTCCCAGCAATCTCCGAGGAACATCGGAAGCGCCTCACCGATCTCGCGCTTGACTGCCTCATCCGCCCGATCGAATCGATGCTGCAGGAAGCGCGCCAACGTGGAGAAGGGCGCGATGTCGATACCCGTTTTGCCGCACTCACCATTCTCTCCACTGCCGAGGCGATGCACGCCCAAGCTCGCCTGAACAACGCGGAAGCCACTGAACTCGTCAACTCAGCCCTGCCCCTGCTGCTGTCAGGACTTCGCCGATAAGCTCTCGTCTGGCTACCGGCGCGCGAGGACGATCATGTTCCCTCGCGCGCCGATGCGCTGCGCAGCGCTGTGAGTAGTCCCCCCAAGGGGCCTTGGCACGAGACCACGGTCACCGTCTGTTCCTCCTCGTAGGCTGCGATAACCCGACAGCACATCGCGATACAGCACCACCGTTGCAGCTCACATCAGGAAGAAGCGACGAGCAACGTGTCAGGACGCGCCGGATCACAGATCGGTCACCCCAAATCTTAGGCCAGGAAGGACGAAAGACACTGCCCCCTTGACAACTGCCGTCCTCGTTGCGTCCGGTCAGCTGGTCCCAAAGGGATACACCTTCCAGCAGTCTTTGCCGCTCTCGGCGCTGCGAACACCCCACCCCATACCCGCGGAGGACATAGGACATGGGGTATCACCGGACAGTTTTCGCACGCGGACCCTCAAGAAGATTCTCCCAACAACCTGAAAACGAGGAGATTTCCCGGTGCTCGCGACGACCGCACCAGGGATCCGACTTGTCGAGATCCTGAAAGGGTACCGATGACTGCTTTGCCGGAGGACAGGGGAGCTCCGTATAATTCGATCGTAGGTGGTTGCCGTTTGCTGGAACTATGATTAGTTTGAATAACACCACCCCGAGTAACGTCAGTGGCCTGGCTGTCCATCAACCGTCCTGGCAAATGATCCTCGCCCGCCACGGACGGAGCTTCTGGCTCGCCAGTCAGTTCCTCCCTCCCCGTGTGCGCCAAGAAACGACGGTTCTCTACGCATTCTTCCGTCTCCTTGATGATCTGGTCGACACAGGGGTGGTCGCTGCCGAGCAAGCCCGGACAATGCTACTCAGCTGGCGGGATTGGCTCACCTCGGACTTCTCCGCTTCTCCACCACCGGATCCTACACTCGCCACCGCGATCGCGTCAATTTATCGGCACTATCGTCTCCCTCGCATCTATGCACTGGATCTTATCGATGGTCTCATTGGCGATCTTCGCCCGCGCCGCATCGAAAATTACGAACAGCTTTTGCACTACTGTTACTCCGTCGGAGGCACGGTGGGCCTGACCCTTGCCCCACTCCTTGGAGTTCGCTGCGCCCGTGGTGCACAAGCAGCGTGCACACTCGGACAAGCAATGCAGCTCACGAATATCGCCAGGGATCTTGGTGAGGACCTCCGCCGAAATCGGTTGTACATTCCCCGTCAAGATCTTCGACGGTTCTCGGTGGACGAACGCGAACTCTTCCGACTTGCTCGCATTTACGCACCAGCGCCACCTTCGGTCCGCCAGCTCGTCCGTTTGCAGAGCATCCGGGCAAAGCTCCTCTATCAACGCGCGAGGGACGGGTTTGCCTGCCTTCCGGGCGATGTACGGTTCGGCATCATCGCAGCTGCAGAGCTTTATTCTTCTATCTTGATCGCCATTGAGCGGAATGGCTACGACTCCATTCGCACCCGCGCGGTCGCTGGAGCTGACGACAAGCTCCTTGCGCTCCTCCGGGCTTGGCGACTCCAACGACAGTTTCGGCGAGGGGAAATGAAACCATGTCCGACTTGTGGATGACCATCCGAACAGCCTTCCTTGCAGAGGAGCACCAGCCCTTTGCCTGGCAAGGGACCGCACCAGCATTTCTGATGATTCACGGTTTCCTCGGTACGCCAGCTGAGTGGAGGCCACTTGCGCTGGAGCTCCACGCACGTGGGCATCACGTCCTTGTCCCCCTCCTGCCTGGTTTCGGCGCAAGAATTGAGGAACTCCCGCACGTGCGTCTGGAAGACTGGGAGGACGACCTGCGGCGAGCCGCAGCGACTCTTAGCTCGTTCCAGTCCGTGATCGTAGTTGGCTTCTCGCTCGGCGGGGCCTTGGCACTAATCCTCGCTGCCCATTTTCAGGCGTCACACGTGGTCCTTCTGGCACCGTTCTCCCGCTTGGCGCTCCCCGCCGGTTACCGGATTCTTCTGCCCATTCTCGCGCGCCTCGGCGGCGGACCTCGTCCCTTTGCCCGAACGGACTTCGACGATCCCTCAGTCCAGCAAGCGTTGAGTGGTTGGAACCCGCTACTGGACTTGCGCAATCCAACCATCCGGAATCAGCTACGGGAGGTTAGACTCCCTTGGCATCTCCTCCATCAACTAGCTCGCACTGCTTCAGCGGCCAGAAGGGCAGGGGAAGCCGTGCGTTGTCCGGTCACCATCATCCACGGCATCGAAGATGACACTGTCCCTCTCAAAGACACGGAACACTTACTCACCCGCTTTCAGACACAAGTCCGTCTTGAACGCGTCGCTGGGAACCACCAACTGGTCCGACCAGATCATCCGAGCTTCCCCCTCGTCTTGCAGAGATTGACGGAACTCGGAGAGGCATATCGGCCATGAGAACGAATCTTCAGCCTATGCTGATCGCCAAAATGGTTTTGACTCTTGCACAGCTCGCGATTGTTGGGCGACTTCTTTTCTCAGCACTCCAGCGCATTCCCCGAGACGTGCCAGCGGCTTCAGATGCAGATCGCCAGACCGCGATGACGGTCATCATCCCGGTCTACAACGAGCAATCACGTTTGGCCCCGTGCCTTGAGGGTGTGCTCCGCTTTTCTCACCTCGTGCAAGAGATTCTCGTTGTGGATACTGGATCAACTGATCGTACTTGTGCCCTAGCACAAAGTTATGCTGTTCGCGATCAACGCATCCGAGTTGTCTCCGCAGGCGATCCTCCGCACGGTTGGAATGGCAAAAGCTGGGGCATTGTTCATGGGATTAAACTGGCAAGCCCTGAATCGGAGTGGATCCTGCTGCTCGACGCTGACGTTCGCCCAAGTCCAACGCTCCCTGATCGCTTGCTTGCCGCGTGCGAGGAACTTGGAGTACGCTGCGCTTCGGTCGCATTACTCCAGGCACCGGCTGCCGATCCTCTGAGCTGGCTGCTCCATCCCGCGATGCTTACTTCCCTCGTCTACCGGGTTGGCTTACCAGGACAAATCGCGCGTTCACCAGACCAAGTCTTTGCCAACGGACAAGCACTCATCCTCCATCGGCATCTTCTGGCGGCTCTGGACAATGGTCGGCGAGTGGCATTCGCCAACGCGGAAGATCTTGCCCTTGCTCGCGCGCTGTCCGCCATGGGCGAACCGATTGCCTTCCTGGATGCACTCGATGACTCATTCGTCACGATGTATCCAGAAGGTCGTCAAGTTTGGACCTCGTGGCCGCGTTCGCTGCACCTGAAGGAAAGCCGGGGCAACTTTGCCGTGGTCCTCGATTTGGCACTGTTGACAATTACGCAGGGTGCCTGGCTGCCATTGTGCCTCATAAGTCTCCGCTCTCCAACACTCCGCCTGCCCGCCTTTCTCAGCGCTGCCGTCCGCCTCGGTATCCTTGCCGGAATGCAGCGCGCATATCGGTGGCATTCGTGGTGGTATTGGCTGTCGCCTGCTGTCGATGTGTTCGTCGTTGCTCGAATTATCCAGGCAGCCACGGTGCAACGACCCGTGTGGCGTGGTCGCACGATCGGACAAGGAGGGCAACCGTGAGAGTGCTCCGCCTCGAATGGTGGCTCTTTATCGCCTACGTGGTCGCTCTCCTCTTCGGAATTGCAGGCATTTCCGTGGCACTGCAACAGCCGGAACTTTGGGCCCACCTTGAACTTGGCCGGACTGTTTACGCCTTCGGCATGCGTTGGGGCGGCGTCCTCTATATCGTGCTTGGGGCTGCTGCCGTCTTTGTGTATGGCTGGAAAGCCTTGGGGCCCAAGAAGATTCTGTCCTTCTTCGGCCTGAGCGTTACCATTTCCCTGGCTGCCGAGCTTATCGGCACGAGTACCGGCTGGCCGTTTGGAAACTATAGCTACACTTACGGACTAGGACCGAAGGTATTGGACCGCGTCCCCTTCACAATTCCCCTGTCTTGGTTCACCGTCGGTCTCGCCAGCTGGTTGCTCGCCACTCAGGTCAGCGCCCGCTGGCTTGGCACCGCACGCCCCCTGTTCACCATCCCGTTTGGCGTCTGGCTTCTAGTCGTTTGGGATTTGGTCTTAGATCCAGCAATGGCACACGAGTCTATGCAAGCTCGTTTTTGGGTGTGGCACCAGGCGGGTTCCTATTATGGAATGCCAGTCATCAACTTTTTCGGCTGGGCGCTCACCGGTGCGGCGTTTATCACGGCGAGCCGCTTCGCCTGGCGCAGTGACCCTCCACCAACGGTGTCACCGACTTTGCCCTTTGCCGTTTACAGCGCAAACCTGTTCTTTGCGGCAGCGCTGTGTCTCGCCGTTGGACTCTGGGGCCCGGTCGCTATTGCGACGCTCCTTGGGCTTCTCCCCGCGTCACTCGCTATCGTTCCGCACAGGACCCCGTACGACCAAGTACACTACCCGGTAGCTCGCGCCTCCACACCTCGTGATCCAGCGATGAGCGAGAAAATGGCCTGGCTCACCTTGCGACTGCTCGCCCGCGTGACGCTCACTCGTCGAAGACTCGTTGTTTCCGGTCTTGACTTTCTTCCAGCAACTGGCCCTCTCCTTCTCGTTCCCCAGCACATCCATCACCTTGATGACGGGCGCGTCCTCCTTGCGGGAATCCCCCGACAACTGCGGTTTATCGTGGCACTTGACTGGGTTCCTACGCAGTCCTGGCGCAGACTTATGGAGTGGCTCTGTCAGTTGGCAGGTTGGCCGGTCATTATTCGTCCAACTGAGATTACTCGACCAGGTCTGCTGTACAGTCCAGCGGAGAGTCGGCAGCGCCTCTTTGGCGGGTTGCGCGAAGCGCTTGCTCGGCTTCTACGGGGGGAAGCCCTCGTCATTTTTCCCGAGGCGTACCCGATCATCGATCCGCACCTCCCTGGACGGCGAGTACACCACACAACGGTACACCTTGGGGCGCTGTGGCTCGCTGGACGTGCAGCGCGCACGTTGACACACCCGATCCCAGTCGTACCAATTCGGATCCGGTACAGCGGCTCAGTCATTGTCCTTGACATCCAACCCGCCCTCTCCGTTGGCCCTCGTGATTCTTTCCGCGCACTCGCCAACCAACTTGCCCAAGCGCTGCAAACTAGCTCAGAGGGGAACGTAGAAACGGCACGTGCGGTGTCAGCAGGAGGCATGGAATGACGAAGATTGTTGTCGTTGGAGCAGGATTCGGCGGCCTTGCCGCAGCGGTACGCCTGCTCGCCGCTGGCTATGACGTGACCGTGGTGGAAGCACTCGACCGCCCGGGAGGCCGGGCCGGCTGGTTGGAACTCGGCCCGTATCGATTTGACACCGGACCGACCTTGGTCACACTCCCTTCGCTCTTCGAGGAACTGTGCCGTCTGGCCGGGACCACGCTCCAGGACGAAGTTGAACTCATCCCGCTACGCCCCGCGTATCGCATTCTCTTCAGTGACGGCAAGCAATTTGATTATTGGGGTGATGCAGAACGCGATGCCGAAGAAATTGCCCGGTTCGATCCGACTGCTGTTGGGACTTACCGAGCGTTTATCGCGACGACGCGCCACATCTACGAACGTGCCTTTGGCGATCTGGCACGTCGGCCTTTCGACCGCTTACCCCTGTTTCTGCGAGTTCTTCCAGAGTTAATCCGTTTACGAGCTCATGAGAGCGTCTACCAATTCGTCTCACGGTACTTCCGTGAACCACATCTGCGCATGGTCTTTTCCTTCCACCCACTGTTCATTGGAGGAAATCCACTCAGAGCTAGTGCAATCTATAGTATTGTGCCTTATCTTGAACGTCTGGAGGGCGTGTACTTCGCTCGTGGCGGAATGCGTTCGCTCGTCGATCTCCTGACGCGGCTTCTTACCCGTTTGGGCGGCGAGTTACTCCTTGGGACTCCTGTCGAGCAGCTGCGCATCGACGCCTTGGGACGCATTCGCGGTGTCATCCTCGCTGACGGACGGGAACTCATCGCGGACGCGGTGGTCGTCAACGCAGACATCGCACGGACGGTCGTGGACCTTTTGCCGCCAGACACGACTACGGGCTTGCGCCGGTGGATCCGTCACGCTCGCTACTCTATGAGCTGTTACCTGCTCTATGCTGGCGTGGCTCGTCGGTACTCCCAATTAGCGCATCACACGATCATTATGCCGCTCGATTATGTACAGCAGTTGCGCGAACTCTTTGATGGTCCAGGGACCCTTTCCGAGCTTGCGTTTTATCTGCATGCCCCGGCCCAGACCGATTCGAGCTTCGCCCCTCCCGGTCACGAAAGTTTGTATATCCTGGTCCCGGTTCCTCACCTCGGGCGACCTCTCAGCAACTGGAGTAATGATGCCCGTGAAGCATTCCGACAACGTGTTCTCACCACCTTGGAATATGTCCACGGCTTCACCAATCTGCAGGAATCTCTCCAGGCCTGGGCCGAGTGGACTCCGATCGAGTTCGACCGGATCTATCGCAGCATGTACGGGGCAGCCTTCGCCTTCGAACCAACTTTGTTTCAGTCCGCCTATTTCCGTCCGCACAATCGCTCCGGTCTTCCCGGACTCTACTTCGTCGGTGCTGGAACACACCCCGGAGCTGGAATTCCCGGGGTCCTGCTCTCCGCAGCAGTGACCAGTTCCCTCATCCTCTCAGAGATGCCGGCAGAGGCACCGCTAAAAGCGGTTATTGTCCCGAAGATCGTGGAGAGGGGGCGATTGTGACTGCACCGCGACAGACTGAGCCCATCGGATCCAGCGAGCGCGAAGTCATCGTCGCCGATGTCCTTGGCTTCTGCTGGGGTGTCCGCAGGGCTTTAGAACTTGTTCGGATCGCCGCTCGCGAGCGACCAGTCGCTGCACTTGGCGACATCATTCACAACCCCGTTGCGGTTGAACAACTCCATGCAGATGGCGTCATTCCCGTGGTCGACGCCGTATCAGCGAAGGCCCAAGGCTTCACCCGCGTCGCCATCACTGCACATGGGGCTCCTCCACAGCGGTACGAGGAGTGCGCAGACCTTGGCTTAGAAGTAGTCGATACAACGTGCCCACTCGTTACCAAGGTGCAACGACTTGCCCGTCGACTCGCGCAACAAGGGTATTTCATTGTCGTGTATGGAGACCGTTCGCATCCGGAGGTCCGGGGAGTCTTGGGGTGGGCCGCAACCAGTCGTGCTGTGGCAGTCTGTGACGTATCAGAGCTTCCCTGGACGGGTCCACGTGGAAGCGAGACCAATGCACCTCCGCCCCGCAAGGTGGCGCTCATCTCCCAAACAACAAAGCGAACCGATGAGTTCGTGCGGTTTGCGCAATTCCTCTTAAGTTGGGTGCTCCCGCATGGAGGAGAACTGCGCATCGTGAACACGATCTGTCAGCCGACCTGGGAACGTCAGGAGGCTTTGGCTCGACTGGCCCAACGTGTTGACCTCGTGCTTGTCGTTGGAGGTCGCAAGAGTTCGAATTCAGCGCGCCTCGTTGAGCTTTGTCGAGACTATGGGATACCGAGTCACTTAATCGAACGGCCAGATGACGTAGATCCCCGGCTGGTTGAGGGCATTCAGCGAATCGGTGTTACCGCAGGAGCATCCACGCCAGACGAGGTGATCCTCGCAGTGATCCAGCGCCTCTGTGCCTTGGGATACCCTGCTCCAAAGCAGCTGTGGCAGACGGACGATCCCGAGGTCATTGACTTCATCGAATGAGCACCCACCCGCACTGCACCGGCGAATGCTAGACTGCTCCTGGACAGTGCCGTGGAGCAGGGCTGATGCCCAGCGCATCAAAGGGGGGCATACAGAGTGACAACCGTATCGGCTCGCTCGACACAAGGACCAAGCAGAATGTCTCAGGAGAGTACTCACGAGCTTGAACAAGCGTTGCGCTGGCGACTAGAGGGAGAAGTCCGCTTCGATCTTTACAGTCGCATGCTCTACAGCACTGACGCCTCGAATTACCAGATTGAGCCGATCGGCGTTGTGATTCCCCGCACCTACGACGATGTCCGTTGGACGATCGAGCTCGCCCGGCAATTTCGGGTACCAGTTTTGCCTCGCGGTGGTGGCAGCAGTCTCGCCGGACAGGCCGTCGGCCGAGCCATTGTCATCGACTTCTCGAAGTACCTGAATCAGCTCCTCGACGTCGATCCCAGCGCGCGCACAGCTCGCGTCCAGCCCGGCATCGTCTTGGCCCAGCTCAATGCGAAGCTCCGCCGCTATGGCCTCATGTTCGGTCCCGATCCGGCCAGTGCCGACCGAGCCACAATCGGCGGGGTGATCGGCAATAACGCATCCGGCTCCCACTCGATACTTTATGGCATGACGGCCGATCACGTCCTTGAAGCGCATACGCTGCTCTCCGACGGCAGCGAACTCTCGTTTCGCTCGCTTCCTTGGGAGGAGGTTGAACGCCGCGCTTCCTGCGATTCCCGGGAAGGATTACTCTACCGCGAACTCCTGCGTCTCCGCACGCAATACGGCGAAGCGATTGCCCGTGAGTATCCCAAACACTGGCGCCGAGCGAGCGGCTATGGCCTTCCCGTCCTCCTCGAGCCCCAGCTCAATGTGGCTCGGCTCCTTGCAAGCTCAGAGGGAACGTTAGCAGTCGGGCTTGAGTACACGTTGAACCTTGTGCCGCTTCCTCGACTCACCGGGCTTGTGCTCCTTCAATTCGATGACCTCGTCGGAGCGATGCAAGCGGTACCGACCCTGCTCGAGACGGAACCGTCGGCCGTAGAACTGATGGACGGACTGCTGATACGGCTTACCCGTGAGCAACCCGGTTACGCGCCACGGATTGCGTTTTTACGCGGTGCCCCTGAAGCCCTGCTCATGGTCGAATACTATGCCGAGAGCGAGCAGGAGCTCCAGAGCAAAGTGGAGCGGCTCCTCCGGGTCGTTGCAGAGCGCCGGCTCGGGCGTGATCCCATCGCGATCACCGACCGCCAGCAACAAGCCGACGTTTGGGCCGTACGCAAAGCCGGTCTTGGTCTCCTTTACAGTATCCGCGGTGATCTCAAGCCCATCGCCTGCATTGAAGATGTCTCGGTACCAGTCGAACACCTCGCCGACTATGTGCGTGAGATCCTTCGCCTCGTCGCTGAGCACGGAACAAAAGCTGCTTTCTACGCGCACGCCAGCGCCGGCTGTCTGCATGTCCGCCCCTTTGTGAATCTGAAGACGGCTGATGGCGTGCGGACGATGCGGGCACTCACCGAAGGCTCTTTGGAGCTCGCCAAACGGTTCGGTGGTGTGCTGAGCGGCGAGCATGGCGACGGTTTAGCCCGTGGTGAGCTCAATCCCCTCCTCTTCGGTCCCACACTCTACCAGTGCATGAAAGAACTGAAGGCCGCTTTTGATCCACTCGGTCTCCTCAATCCGGGGAAGATTGTCGATTGTCCGCCACTTGATCAGAACCTGCGGTACGGGCCGGACTATCGGCCGGTCGAGCCAAAGACCTTCTTTGCCTTCCGACAAGATGGCGGTTTCCTGCGCGCAATTGAGATGTGCAACGGAGCCGGCGTTTGTCGGAAGCTCGGTGTTGGGACGATGTGCCCCTCCTACATGGCGACACGCGACGAACGTGACACCACACGTGCCCGTGCCAACGCACTCCGCAACGCGCTTGCTGGGCGTATCCTCGAACCAAGACATTTCACTGACCCACGAACCTATGAGGTATTCGACCTCTGTCTCGCCTGCAAGGCGTGCAAGACCGAGTGCCCCTCAAGCGTTGACATGGCGCGAATCAAAGCGGAGTTTCTCGCGCAGTACTATGCCGTACACGGGACACCGCTGCGTGCGCGGGCGTTCGCGCACATTCATCTGCTGAACCGGTTCGGCTCACGCACCGCACCATTCAGTAACCTCGCGCTACGAACTCCGCTCGGCACGCTCGCAAAGCGGGCTCTGGGCATCCACCCCAACCGCTCGCTCCCTTCCTTCGCCCGCGTCCCGTTTGATCGGTGGTTCCGCGATCAGCATATCCCTCGCACCGACGGGGTTCGCGGACCGGTCATCTACTTCCACGACACGTTTGCCACCTATAACTATCCCGAAATTGGGCGCGCAGCAGTCATGCTTCTTGAGGCGGCAGGCTACCAGGTCTTGGTGCTGGAACGACGACAGTGCTGTGGCCGTCCAATGATTTCGAAAGGGCTCCTCCGCGACGCACAACGCGTTGCGCGCGAGAACGTCGCACTCCTGGCACCCTTTGCACGCGCAGGTATCCCCATCGTTGGCACTGAACCAAGCTGCATCTTAACGTTCCGTGACGAATATCCCGACCTCTTGCCTCCATCCGACGACGTTACCATCGTTGCCGAACAAAGCTTTCTGCTCGACGAGTTCCTGGCACGTGGAGTCGAACGCGAGGGCTTGACACTTCCCTTCCGTTCCGACCCCGGCCCACGTGTCTTGTTCCACGGGCACTGCCATCAGAAAGCCTTGGTAGGTGTTCAGCACACACTTGCCCTCTTGCGCGCGGCAGGCTGCCAGGTGGAAGAGAGCGGCGCAGGATGCTGCGGTATGGCTGGCTCATTCGGCTATGAAACCGAGCACTACGAGATTTCGCAGAAGATTGGGGCAGATCGACTCTTTCCAAAGGTGCTCGAGCAGCCGCCGGAGACAATGGTGGTGGTAGCCGGTGTCTCCTGCCGCGAGCAAATTGCTCACTTTACGCAGCGTCGTCCGCTGCATTTCGCTGAGGTTCTGGTGCAACGACTCGATCGAGCACGCCTGGCAGTCTCCTGAGTTGTCCCGTCGGGAGGTGCACAATGGCAGCACATCGCAGGTCTCCTCCTCGACTTGGGGAAGTCGTCCGGACGCTCGTCACCGCTCTCACCCAACCGCCCCCGCATCCTCCAGTTCCCACCGATCCGGGCTTGAGAGAGGAATTGCGCATCACCCTGGCCTCGCGCAAGGAACTTGGTCCGGACTATGACCATGAACTCGTGGATCACTTTTTGAGGCAGATGAATCAGGCAATTGAGCGGCGGGTAGAGGAACTCTGGCGCGAACGCGAGCGACGGCGACGGCGTGCTGCACTTGGAAAAGGTCTCACGCTGACGTTCGTCCTCTTGGCGGCGATTCCACTCACTGCAGCTGCTGGTCTCACGGCAGGCACTCAGGGAATCGCGGTGGTGTGGATCGGTCTCGTCGTCGTCCTCCTTATCAGTGGACTTCTCTGGCGCGCCTAGCCGCGAGCTACCGCCGGAGCAGCCGCATCCTGATAGAGTCGCGCACGGAGCGCCAGCACCTCACCACGCAACTGGTCGTCTTGGGTCAATTGTTGTTCAATCTTTTCGACCCCGTGCAGAACCGTCGTGTGGTCACGCCCTCCGAGTCGCTGGCCAATCTCGACAAGCGAAAGACCAAGCTCATCGCGGAGGAGGTACATCGCCACTTGACGTGGGACAACAACCTCTCGCCGTCTGCCGGGGCCGACCAGCTCAGCCAGCGAGACACGGAAATGACTGCAGACTGCCTGGAGCACACGCTCCGGTGTCAGCTGCTCGCGCCGTGACCGTCCATCGCCCTCCTGGAGTGCTTCGACCGCAAGCGCGAGCGTGATCGGTTGGTGTGTGAGCTGCGCGAGCGCGAGGATCCGGTTCAAGGCGCCTTCGAGCTCGCGGATGTTGCTTTCCACGCGACGAGCGATGTACTCGACAACATCATTGGGTATGTGCATGCCGAGTTCGCGCCCCTTCTCAATCAGAATCGCTTGTCGCGTTTCCAAGTCTGGTGGTTGGATATCCGCCAGGAGCCCCCCTTCGAATCGTGACCGGAGACGGTCGGCAAGATCCGGAATGAGCCGCGGTGGTCGGTCGCTGGAGATCACAATTTGCTTGCCCGCCTGGTAGAGAGCATTGAAGGTGTGGAAAAACTCTTCTTGGGTACTCTCTTTTCCAGCGATGAACTGGATATCATCGATCATCAAGATATCAATCGTGCGGTAACGATTCCGAAACTCATCTGTCCGTTGATGACGGATGGCGTTGATCAGATCATTGGTGAACGCCTCCGATGAGACATAACAGACCCGCAATCCCGGGCGATTCGCCAGCGCTCGGTGACCGATCGCATGCAGGAGATGTGTCTTTCCCAAGCCCACACCACCATAGATGAAAAGCGGATTGAACTTTTCTCCGGGACGGTCGGCTACAGCAAGTGCAGCAGCATGGGCCAACCGGTTGCTCGGCCCGACCACAAATTTCTCGAAGGTGTATCGGGGATTGAGGCCATGCTCTGGCGACGGAGTCAATGCCAACTGCTTGGTCGACTGCTCTGCTGTGTCGACTGGACGACGTGACCCGCGCCGCCCCATGGAAGCACTGTCTGCGTCTATTCCGTGGACGGTGAACTGGACGGCAATCGGTCGACCCAAAAGCAACGACAGCGTCTCCTGGATATCAGGCGCGAACTTCACTCGTAACTGCTCGGCGGCAAAGGTAGACGGCGCTGCGATAATTGCACAATCATCTTCGATCCCGACGAGCTCTGTGTGTTTGAGCCACGTCTCGAAATTTGCCCGCGAGACGCGCTTCGCCAGGTCCCCCAGAGCGACTTGCCAGAGCTGCTTGGGCCGCATCGCCGTCCCCCACGAACGTGTACGTACACTCGCACCTGGATCCTAGCATGGACGCGTCAGGTCGGCAAGCATTGCCGACCAGGCACAAAGCGCACTCGAACAACGTCGAGCCGGGCACGCGCCCGGCTCGAACGCGGGAAGGGGAGGGGTGGAGCGGAATCTGCAGGATCCGTCATCCACCTTCATTATACGTCAAGTAGTCCCAAACGGATGCCCCTTACATCTATCGATAACATCGAATCATTGGACATCGTCGAATGATTCCAGTAGACTCCTCCCGTTGACTCTGGCAACGCATTGTGGGGGAGTGACATGGATGACCGACTCGACCTGATTGAGACAGTCATTCGCGAGATGCGTGAGGTGATCGCCTACCTCCACCGACGAAGCCCGCCGCGGCTTGGTGAGTTCGACCTCTCGATGGCACAACTGAAGGTCCTCTTTGCGCTCTCTTGCAGCGGTCCTCTCACGGTCAGTGAGGTAGCGGAGCGGCTCTCGATCACCTCACCAACCGCAAGCCACCTCATCGACCGCTTAGTCCATCTCGGCCTCGTGCGACGACGCGAGGACGAACGCGACCGGAGGAGGACAGTCGTGGAACTCAGCGCCTCGGGGGAGGACCTTCTCCGGCAATTGCGTCAGGGCAACGAGCAATACTGGCGCGAACTTTTGAACGAGCTCGACTTCGTCGACCTCCGAGCCTTGCTGCAGGGTGTTCGAGCACTCGCTGAGGCGGCACGCCGAGCTCGGGTAACAAACTGACCAGAATGAGAAAGGGAGAAGAAGACAGATGGAAACTATCACCGTGTCCACACCAGCGCAGGACATCCAACAGCAACGACAGCGTTTAGCGCTGATCCTTCCCGGCTTGCTGCTGGGTATGCTGCTCGCCGCCCTCGACCAGACCATCGTTGGTACCGCGATGCCCCGCGTTATTGCCGAACTGCACGGTCTTGAGCACTATGCATGGGTATTCACAGCCTATATGCTTACATCTACCGTCACTGTTCCGCTCTACGGGAAGCTCTCGGATATCTATGGACGGCGTACCTTCTTTCTCTTCGGAATGATCGTTTTTCTCATCGGCTCTGCACTGTCTGGGATGGCACAGAGTATGACTCAGCTCATTCTCTTCCGCGCAATTCAAGGAATCGGGGGTGGAGCACTCTTCCCGATTGCCATTGCGATCATCGGTGACCTGTTCCCACCCGCGGAACGTGGCAAGTGGCAGGGACTCTTTGCGGCAGTCTTCGGGTTTAGTGCCATTATCGGGCCAAGCCTTGGTGGCTGGATTACGGATCACTGGGGCTGGCGCTGGGTGTTCTATGTGAACATGCCGATTGGAGTCCTCGCACTCTTGACCACTGGCCTCACCATGCCCAAACTCGCGAGCGGCCGTCAGCACAGCATCGACTACCTCGGTGCAGCGCTGCTCATCGCTGGCGTGACTCCTCTGCTCCTCGCCTTCTCCTGGGCGGGAACCGAGTACCCGTGGAGCTCGATTCAGATCATTGGACTCCTTACTGTTAGCGCCATGTTCCTTGCCCTCTTTGCCCTGGTCGAATTCCGGGCCACTGAGCCAATTCTCGACCTCCGACTCTTCCGCAACCGAATCTTTACCCCAACGCTTCTCGCTGCATTTCTCATCGCCATAGGAATGTTCGGGACTATTCTCTATCTTCCGCTGTTTGTTCAGGCAGTCCTTGGAAGAACGGCGACGAACTCTGGCGCGGTCCTCACACCCATGATGCTCGGCTTTGTGTTCTCAAGCATCCTCGGCGGGCAAATCCTCGCCCGCACCGGTCGATACAAGATTCTCGGAATCGGTACCGTCGCTGTCGCTGTGATCGGCATGTTCCTCCTCTCCCGGATGGACATTCACACATCGAGTACGGAAGTCGTCCGCAACATGATCATCCTTGGCCTCGGTATTGGCACGACCATGAGTCTGTTCACCATCGTCATTCAGAACGCTTTTCCACTGGAACGACTCGGTGAAGTCACCTCCGCGCTCACCTTCTTCCGATCCATTGGGGGAACGGTCGGTGCAGCAATTCTCGGCACAGTGATGACAAATCGGTTCCAGGACGAGCTCGCCGCGCGCATTCCTCCAGAAGTACGCGCAGCTGTACCAGCGGAGCGTCTTGCCGTGCTGCAGAATCCCCAAATTTTTATGAGCCCGGAAGCGATGCAGCAGATGCAACAGCAAGCCGCCGCCTTCGGCCCGCAAGGACAACAGTTGCTGGAGCTGCTCCTTCAGATCATCCGAGAGTCACTCGCTGTGGCCATTGACCACGTCTTCCTTGCTGGGATGATTATCTTGCTTTTGGCTCTGCTCTTCACTTTCCTCATTCCAGAAATTCCGCTGCAACGGCGTGGCGGTCGCCCGCCAGCAGTTGGGCACTAAATCACTGGCGACCAAACCAAGAGAACACCTCAATGCCCTGCTCCGGCCGGCAGTAGACGGTACCACCGTACTGCCGGCCGGTTACCCTTTGTCAACCAAGGAGCGCCGTGGCCAACATTGCATGATCCCGATGGACAGCTCAGGGACGAGACCCAAGACGAGCGAAGTCTGCCGCTCTTGAAGCCAAACGTAAGACCTCTTGTAGCCGAGTACGGCAAAAGATCAACATCCACTTCGCACCGCTGAGCTACTTTTCCCCCGAGAGGAACACGGTTATATCTTCCTGCCAGTACTGAACACGTCATGCCGTGCGACCATCGTACCAATCGCCCTCCGCCTCCGCTCGGATACCACGGGGGTTGCCGGAGAAAGCCGTAACAAAGACTCTTGACGAGCCCCGATAACTGCCGTACACTCAGGCCTCGCGAGGCGATGCAAGCGCTGAGCCGAAGGAGCATCACGGGCCATGCACGCACAAGCTCAGAAGCGCAACACATGGAGGGTCCAGGCCTGGCCCGTTCCGCCTTGCCCCACAATGATTGGTGTCTATTCCTTCTGGCCTCGCATCTGCGACTGTAGTCCCCGCTGATCCATTCCCCGTTTTCGTGTTCGAGATCGCTGCATCTGATGATGAGCGCAACCACAACGCTCGTCTCCTTTGTAGCGTTGCCCGCTGAGTTGGGTGTCTGACCACGACGGGAGGCGTTCTGCATGGCAGTTCGTGTCAACGGACATTTGGTAAAAGAAGCGTTAGCCAATCTTATTGAGGCAATCCGAGCGAATCCTCGCTTGGCCAGCGGGACCACAATGGTCCGCGTCAAGTGGGCCGGCGGTACCCAGGCGATCGGTCATGTTCGTCAGTTCGAACCGATCATCGTGGACGAGCCACCGGCATTGGGCGGGAGCGATCGGGGGCCGAATCCGGTGGAACTCTTCCTCGTCGCATTGGGCGCTTGCCAAGAACTCATGCTTGCTGTCCTGGCCGAACAGCTAGGACTGGAAATCCATGCGATTGATGTCGAAGTTCAGGGAGAGCTTGATCTACGGGGTTGTCTGGGGATCGACCCGAAGGTGCGGCCGGGATTCCAGCGGCTGGAGGTGTCCGTCCACATTGTTAGCCCGGAGCCCGAGGAACGCCTCCGGGAACTCCTCGCGCTTGCTGAGCGCTTGTGCCCGGTTTCCGACATGCTCCGTAACCCGGTACCCGTCCAGATGAACCTGGAGGTCTCTCACGCTGGCTCTTCTGCCATGCGCCTTGACAACCCAAGTGTAGCGTCGTAATGTGAAATTGTCTCTGTCTAGAAGTGGCTTCCAAACGTGGAGGTGCAACATGACAACTCTTGAGATCGATCCGCGCATTCTTTCCCGAGGGTATGCGCACCCGGAAGCATTGGTCTCCACTGAGTGGGTGGCCGAACATTTGCACGATCCCAACATCCGGATCGTGGAGAGCGACGAAGACGTTCTTCTGTACGAACTGGGACACATCCCTGCAGCGGTGAAGGTCGACTGGCACACCGATCTCCAGGACCCACTGGTCCGCGACTTCATCGGTCCCGAGCAATTCGCCGAACTCTGCTCCCGCCTTGGCATTACGCCACAAACACGAGTCGTGTTTTACGGTGACAAGAACAATTGGTGGGCTGCCTACGCCTACTGGTTCTTCCGCTACATGGGCCATGGGCCGCTCTCGATCATGGATGGCGGACGCAAGAAGTGGGAGGCAGAAGGACGTCCCATGACGCGGGAAGTCCCGAGTTATCCGCGCACCGACTACCCAGTCCCGACGCCCAATCCTGAACTCCGCGCATTCCGCGACGACGTTCTCGCCTTCATCGGCTATCGGGATCGCAAGAAGGTAGCGGAACCGCGTGGCGCGCTGGTCGACGTCCGGAGTCCCGGAGAGTACCGTGGCGAGTTGCTCCACATGCCGGACTACCCACAAGAAGGAGCTCTGCGGGGTGGCCATATCCCCGGCGCAGCAAACATTCCCTGGGCTCAGGCCGTCAATGAGGACGGTACCTTCAAGTCACCAGAGCAGCTGCGGCAGCTGTACGAAAGTCAGGGCGTCACACCGGATAAGGAAGTCATCGTCTACTGCCGAATCGGGGAACGATCATCCCATACCTGGTTCGTTCTGCACGAACTGCTGGGATACCCCAAGGTTCGGAACTACGATGGCTCGTGGACCGAGTGGGGGAACGTCGTCGGAGTACCGATCGAGCGTTGAGCTTCGGGGGGCAGGGGACGGCCCTCTGCCCCCTCGAGAGCGACCAGGGGAGGGCGATCGCATGACGGTCGTCCTGGAATTTTTGGCCGAGAAAGAGCAGTGTGTCCTCTCCTCCACGCGAGATGACGTCCCCCGTCCAGCGAAACGTCACTTCGCCGTGCGCGCCTGTGTGTCACACGCACTGATCACGGAGCTTATGAGGCCCAACCCTGCTCGGTCCCACCGCTCCGCTGAACGCATGAGCGCGGAAGCGATCTTGCCACTTAGTGCGGCGCAGCGTTACACGGGAGAGGTAGGCCCCACCGCACTGTGCTTAGCAAGCTCCGGTTCACGGCCGATATCTCGTCCCCGTGGTGCGGGACTTCAGGCAGACACGCACTCCCTGACTGGGCATCGGTCTCAAGTCCCCAATCGCACGCAGCGCCAGGAGCACACGGTCAGGACAACTCAACGCTACCCGTCACTTGCCCATTTCCAGATCGTTGGTTTGGTGTATGATGATCATACCGATCATCGAGCCTGAGTAGGCTGAGGCATGGTCACGGAAGTGAGGTGGTCGGGATGGGAGAGAGTTCATTCGAACGGCTCCGAGACCATGTACGGAACCCCCGGCACCACGGCGCACTTGAAGACGCCACCGTCGTCGTCGAAGGTGGCAATCCGGAGTGCGGTGACCTCGTCACAGTCTATCTGAAGATCGGCGCGGACGGCGAAACGATTGAAGACGCTCATTTCACCGGTGTTGGCTGCGGTGTCAGCCAGGCGGCAGCTTCACTGCTCATGGAGCACCTGCACCAGGGGCACTGGACCACTGGTCGCGTCGCGACAGCTGACTTTACGCTGGTGCAGGAACTCGTCGGGACAGAGGCAGCACGCGCCCGTCCCAAGTGTGCATCGCTTGCTCTGAGCGTTCTGAAGGCTGCGGTGCAGAAGTATGAGCGCGAGCGCCGCCGAGCAGTGTTGACCGACGGCGGTGAGACCAGCACAACATAGTGCAGCGCATACAGAGGGCGGGAGTGTGAGTAAACCGTTGGCACGGATGGGAGGTGCACTGATGGCAACCTGGCGACCAGATCCAACCTTTTATCCATCGCCACGCCTGGCAATAAAGGCCCCTCCGGAGCGGCTCGCGTACGTCGTACGACTGAATGCTCACCCGAACGGCCAGCCTGAGGCACTCTGTGTTGTGGATGTCGATCCTTCGTCGAGCACCTATAGCAAAATTGTGGGTGTTAGCGAGGTCCCCTATACTGGCGGAGAGCTCCATCACCATGGCTGGAACGCCTGCAGCTCAATGCTGTGTCCGAATGCACCGCACCCACACATCGAACGACGCTATCTCGTCGTCCCTGATATTCGCTCATCACACATTACCATCTTCGATGTGAAGGAGAACCCGACGCAACCGAAAGTCGTCAAAGTGATTGATCCGGAGGAAGTGTTCGAGCGGGCATTCTATTCGCGGCCTCACACAGTCCACTGTGGTCCAGACGGTATTTATATCTCCGCCCTCGGAACTCCGGACGGTGAAGGCCCCGGTGGGATCTTCATTCTCGATCACGAAACGTTCGAGGTTCTTGGGCGCTGGGAGATCGACCGCGGCGACCAGTATCTCCATTATGACTTCTGGTGGCACCTTGGCTATGACACCATGATCACCAGTGAATGGGGTACCCCGCGGATGATCGAACACGGGGTCCTTGGCGAGGAACTATTGGCTGGCAAGTACGGTCATAGGATCCACCTCTGGGATCTGCACCGTCGCCGACGCACTGCTGTCCTCGACGTCGGTGCCGAGCACCAGATGCTCTTGGAGCTCCGACCGGCACATGACCCCACCAAGGCCTACGGCTTTGTCAACAGTGTCGTGAGCCTGAAAGATCTCTCATCGGCCATCTGGGTCTGGTATCGCCAGAATGGCGAGTGGAAGATCCAGAAAATTATCGAGATTCCCGCTGAGCCCGCGGAGGAGGAGCAACTGCCAGATCTTTTGAAGCCGTTCAAGGCGGTGCCACCGCTGGTCACAGACATCGACCTGAGCGTTGATGACCGCTTCCTCTACGTCTCCTGCTGGGGGACGGGTGAACTTCGGCAATATGATGTATCGAACCCGTTCGAACCAAAGCTCACCGGTGTTTTGCAGATCGGCGGCATCGTGCGCCGTGCCGGGCATCCGGCTGTCTCCGGCCCACTGAACGGAGGTCCCCAAATGGTCGAGGTGAGCCGTGACGGCCGGCGTGTCTACTTCACGAATTCTTTGTACCGTGCCTGGGACGAGCAGTTCTATCCTGACGGGATCCGCAGTTGGATGGTGAAGGTGGATGTCGATCCCGAAGGAGGCATGCGGTTCGATCCCAACTTCTTCGTCGATTTTGGTGAGTATCGCGCCCACCAGATCCGCCTCGAAGGCGGCGATGCATCGAGTGACTCATATTGCTTCCCGTGATGCCGCACTGACGATGTGTTTGGCACCCCCGGCCCATCCGGGGGTGCCTTCCCTCTGTGAGCTCACGATCGGACGGTGAATGTCGAGTGATCTTTGGGCGTGGCTTTCGCTGGTTGCCTTAGGGGTCTTCCATGGCCTCAACCCTGCGATGGGATGGCTCTTCGCGGTCGCACTCGGTCTGCAGGAGCAGCGCCTCACTGCCGTTCTCGCAGCGCTGCCACCTATTGCGTTGGGGCACGCCGCCGCCATCGCGGTCGTCGCAGTGGTCACGGCGCTCCTTGGGACACTCCTCCCCGAGGCTAGTCTATTGACTTTGGCGGGACTCCTCCTGCTCGCCTTTACGGGTTGGCGGATCTGGAAACGCTTCCGTCACCCGCGCACCCGATTCAGAGCGAGTCGCCGTGAACTCGCTATTTGGTCGTTCCTCATGGCGAGTGCGCACGGTGCAGGACTGATGGTCGCGCCGCTTCTTGCGGTGTTGCTTCGCTCAACGAACGAGGTGGTTGCAACCACCAATCACGTGGAGCATCTCCAGCCCTTTGCACAGTCGGTCTGGCTCGCATTCGCAGCGGTCCTCGTCCACACCGCCTCCATGTTTCTGACGATGGCTGTCGTCGCCGTGATCGTCTTCCGTGAGCTTGGAGTCGAGCTTCTCCGGCGCGCCTGGGTGAACGTCGACCTTCTCTGGGTCGCGGTGCTCGGGCTGACGGGGGCACTCACCCTGGCACTCGGTCTTCGGGGGTTCCTTTCATAAGTTCCCACGGTAGCTACCTGACGGCAGCTCGGATAGAGCCACTTCCACACCAAATCGACCAAGGAGCTCCGCGGCCCACTCCGCGGGATATGAGATTGGGTCGACTGGATGACCGGGCGCATGCGAGTCCGACCCGGTACTGGCCACCAAGCCATATCGCTCGCACCATTGCCGAAACATCGCGGTCTGCTCGGGGCTATGTGACCGATAATGGACTTCCAGCCCGTCAATCGGTACCTCTGCCAATATTTGGACCAAGCTGTCCTCCGTGAGTCTCCCGGTTGCGTCATCACGCCCCGGATGCGCGAGGACACAGACCCCCTCAGCGGCGTGTGCGGCGGCGACCACCCGCTCCAACGGGACGTCTACTGTCATCGGCTCACCCAGACGCTTGGTGAGCTCGTGGGCAGTTGCAAGGTTCGTCGCGTATCCTTCCTGGATGAGCGCCAGTAACACGTGATAGGGGCGGAGCGGACGTCCTGCAGTCACCTCGCGGAGCGAACGGAGTCGGTACCCGTGGCGCTCCAGGGTCACCACAGCCGAGACAGCCTCCGCCCACATGCGATCGGCAAGTTCATCCAGCACCGCTCGAAACAGCCGTGCCCGTGGTAACGCTGGATCCACACCGTAGACGAGGAGATGCCACTGTCGATCACCCCACCGTGTCGTCACCTCCACTCCCGGGATGACAAGGAGACCGTGCCGCGCACCACGGTCGACAGCCTCGGCGACCGCCGCCATGGTGTCGTGATCGCAGATTGCCGCAACGCGAAAGCCTCGTTCGCTGAGGTGGTTCAGTAACGTCTCGACCGTCCAGAACCCATCGCTCGCAAGCGTGTGGAGATGTAGGTCGACCGGTTCTCCTGGCAGAATCGAGGTCATGGTTCGTTCCTATCCTTTCCATGCGAGTATACGCCGCGCGGGCCTGTGGTCATGGCAGAATCGGAACGAGGAGTCGAGCCATGGTCGATCTTGGTGAACTCGTTCGGTACTGTGACCGTCTCCTCGA
Source organism: Thermomicrobium sp. (assembly GCA_034435855.1). Lineage (GTDB taxonomy): Bacteria > Chloroflexota > Chloroflexia > Thermomicrobiales > Thermomicrobiaceae > Thermomicrobium. Next base: position 21,813 of record DAOTWO010000304.1, read on the forward strand.
GTGCAGCCGGTTCCGCGATGCTGCGACGAACGGGCTCCAGGTCGAAGGACGGTCGGTTGTGCGTCGCCTCGCCGTCGCAGTCAGTGCAAACCGTGCGACGATCGAGCGCGCAATTAGCTGGGATGCTGATGCGCTGCTCGTCCATCACGGCCTATTCTGGGGCGAAAGCGCACGTGCCGTGACAGGCGTGCTGCGCCAGCGGCTCCGACCACTTCTCGTGCACGATGTCAGCCTCCTCGCCTATCACCTGCCACTGGACGCACATCCAGAACTCGGCAACAACGCGCAGCTTGCATTTGCGCTCGGCCTGGAACCGGTTGAACCATTTGCCGATATCGCAGGCAGCTCCATCGGTTGGATCGCGCGCGCGGAACCACCGCGGCCCCTTCGTGACCTTCTCGCCGCCATCGAGCAGCACACCGATCGCGCTCCCACGGTCCTCCCCGGCGGTCCGGAGACGGTCCGACGAGTCGCGATTCTCACTGGCTCAGGTGCCAGTGCGCTTGGCGAAGCAGCTGAGCGTGGCTGCGATGTGCTCCTCACCGGTGAAGCGCGTGAGACGACCATGGCGCTCGCCCGCGAGCTCGGTATCACCGTCATTGCAGCTGGACACGAGGCGACCGAGCGGCTTGGTGTTCAGGCACTGGCGCGGCATCTCGCCGCGACATTCGGTTTGGAGACCACGTTCTTGCACGACCCAAACCCCATTTGACCGTAGCGAAAGGAGCAAAAGCATGTCACACGCTATGGCGACTGTGTTCAAGGCTTACGATGTCCGTGGCATCTATCCTACCGAACTTGATGAACAACTTGCCTATCGGATTGGGCGCGCCTTCGCGCTCTACCTGCGACCACGCCAGGTCGTTGTCGGACGGGACATGCGTGTTTCTTCACCGGCACTCGCTGACGCCGTTATTCGCGGCCTTCTGGACCAGGGTGTGGATGTGACCGACGTCGGACTCGTCAGTACCGACGCGCTCTACTTTGCGGTCGGCAAATACCGGTTCGACGGTGGGATTATGGTGACCGCATCGCACAATCCGCCGGAGTACAACGGCTTCAAGCTCTGCCGGGAAGAGGCACAAGCACTGAGCCTGGATCATGGCATCGGTGAAATCCGCGAACTTGTCATCAAAGCGGAATTTCCCGAACCAGAGCGAACCGGCACGCTCCTCCGACGTGACATTCTGGACGACTTCGCTGCCCATGTCCTGTCCTTCATCGACCCGACGGTCATCAAGCCCTTCACCGTCGCCATCGATGCCGGAAATGGCATGGGAGGATTGATTGCGCCGAAGGTGCTTGGGCGCTTGCCCCTGCGGATCATTCCTCTCTATTTCGAGCTCGACGGTCGCTTCCCCCACCACGTCCCGAATCCGATCGAGCCGGAGAATGTTCGCGATCTCCAACGCACGATTGTCGAGCAACACGCCGATTTCGGCATCGCCTTTGATGGTGATGCTGACCGCATGTTCATTCTGGATGAGCACGGACGACTCGTCGGTGGTGATATGATCACCGCGCTCGTCGCAAAGGCACTTCTCCGAAAATATCCAGGTGCCAGGATTGTACATAATTTGATTTGCTCTCGCGCTGTCCCGGAAGTCATCCGCGCACACGGCGGTATCCCGATCCGCTCGCGCGTTGGCCACTCGTTCATCAAGGCACTGATGCGCGAGCACGACGCCATTTTCGGCGGAGAACACTCTGGACACTTCTATTTCCGCGAGAACTGGTACGCTGACTCTGGGATTATCGCCGCAGTTACTGTGCTCGAGCTGCTTTCTCGTGAAGGTGTGACCGTGTCGCAAGCAATTGCACCGGTCGACCGCTACTTCCGCTCCGGTGAGATCAACGTCGAGGCACAAGACTTTGCTGCAGTGTTGCAGGCGCTGCAAGAGCACTTTCACGATGGACTGATTGACCACCTCGACGGTTTGACTGTTGAGTACGCCGATTGGTGGTTCAACGCTCGTCCCTCCAACACGCAACCGCTCCTCCGTCTCAATGTTGAGGCAACGACCCCAGAACTCCTGCAGCAGAAGACACAGGAAGTGCTCACCGTGATTGAACAGGTAAGGGGATGCCGGGCCTGAAATGCGAGAAGCGGACGCCCAGCGACTCACTATTGTGAAACTCGATCCTGTGGGACGGGCCGTGGCCCGATACAGCGGCCTCCGCGTGCCGGCATCTCCGGGTTGGATCGCCGTCATCGCGGAGTGGAGCTCCGGCCCCGTCGCCAGTGGCCCGCTACAGTTTGAATCCGGAGACCGCTTGTTCGAGTATTTCTCAGTCGTTGAGCCGCTCAACGCGTTTGCGCTCTATACCGCCGACGGTCGCTTCAAGGGCTGGTATGCAAACGTCTCCTGCCCTGCTCTCTTCGTCGAGGGAGAACTGTGGTGGCGCGATCTTTATATCGACGTTATTGCTGACGCGGCCGGCAACGTCACAGTACTTGATGAGGAGGAGTTGGAATCAAGCGGCCTGCAGGAACGAGATCCGGAAGGCTACGCCTGTATCATCGCCGCCCGCGATCGTTTGCTAGCAGCCCTGACAACACGCACGTATCCCTTCGATTGTCATCCGTCACCAGAGGCGTTTTCCGATGGTGCCGAATGAGTACAATGAGGCGTGCCGAGACGACACGAGGGTGAGGTGGGACGAGTGCAAAAGACACTGCTGACACAATCAACCCAGACGCGGAACGGGCCGCAAAGCGATCCTCGCACAGAGCGTTGGCTCAGCATCGACGAGGCGGCACGCCTTTTGGGTGTCGGACAATCAACGCTCCGCCGCTGGAGCGACGCTGGTCTCGTGCCAGTCTACCGCACAGCTGGTGGGCATCGGCGCTATCGCGAGGCCGATCTGCTCGCTGTACTCAAGAGCGAAGCGCGACCGCGGCGACGATTATCCCGCAAGGCGCTCACCGATCTGTCGTACAGACTTTACCAGTCGCAACTTCTGTCTCAGGTCACCACTCGGCCGTGGTACGCACGCTATCGGCCGGAACATCTTGCTGAACTGCGAACACTCGGCCGACAACTCCTCGATTTGACCTTCCGCATTGTAAACCGCGCCGTCGACCGCGCATCGCTGGTCCGTGCTGGCCGAGCAATCGGTCAACGATATGGCGAGCTGAGTGCAGCGGCCGGGTTGAGCCCAGCCGAAGCTGTTGAAGCCTTCCTTGCCTTCCGCGTCCCGACGTATGGAGCAATTGCGCAATTCGCCGAACGTGAGGAGATCCCGACGCGTCGCGTCTTGCGCGTTCTCAGCGAGCTCACGATGGTTCTCGACGAGGTTCTGCTCGCGACAGTGCAGGCACTCTCCAGTAGTGCTGTATCTAATGAGAAGATGCCCCAGACTGGTCTTCAGGAGCAGTGAGTGAAAGGTACTGGATCCCATGCAAGAGGAAGAGCAACTGATTTTGCGTCACGAACTTCTCGGCGATGAAGAACTCTTTACCTGTGCGCTTTGCCATTACGTTCTCCCGATTCATGAGGCACAAGCAGTCCGTGGCGATGAGGTTGGCATGACAGACGTCGAGTTTGTTCTCGTTTGCCGCGAGTGTCTATGCGAGCTTCGAGGAAGGGATCACGTCCTTCCGCCGCCAGGCTGAGCACGGGTCAACGCACGCGCCCACGCGCCGCAACCCGCCACGTCCCTACGACCTCGCCGTTCCGTATGGCGAAGAGCTCGTCCTGTAGATTCACGACCGGGCACACATGATTCGGAATAATTTCAAGTCGTTCACCGACGATGGGTCCGTCCACCCCCGGTGGCAACTCGACGACCCCATGCTCTTCGCTCAAGCGGGCAATCGTCGCCATCGGATAATCAACCACATACCCGTATCCGGCTCGTCCCGGCGGCGGCGGATCGAACGTGAGGGTCTTGCTCCCCGCATCAATGACTGCACGGTCTGGTGATGGTCGGCTAATCACAGTCGTCAGGACACGTAACGCGACACGCTCTGGTCCGATCCGTCCAAACCGGAATGCGGCCGCATCGTAAAAAACATAGGTCCCCGGTCGCATTTCAGTCAGGCCCTCGACACGTGTCGTCGCGAAGGCTGCCGGTGTGGAGCCGACGCTCACGATGTCGACTGAAACGCCATGGCGCCGAAGGAGTGCCGCCGAGGCCACGAGCGCTTCGCCCGCAGCGCGCGCAAGCTGCTCCATCTCTTCGGTCGTAGGAGCTCGTCCCGCATGTCCCTCGTGTGTCATCAGTCCACGGAGATGGAGACCGGGCATCTGCATGAGCTCATGCGCCAGCCGTAGCACCGGCTCACCAGGCTGGACACCAGCACGCCGAAGACCGGTGTCAACCTCGATGACGACATCGAGCCGTTTCCCGCGTGCAGCGACTGCACGGCTGAGGGGCTCGGCAACGGCAACACTATCGACAGCGACGGTAATGCGTGCGCGCTCGAGTAGACGCAGCAACCGCGCAATCTTCTGTTCTCCGACGATCTGATACGCCACGAGAATATCGTCCAGCACCCCTGCCTCAACCAGCACCTCCACTTCGCCGAGTTTGGCGCAGGTGAACCCAATGGCCCCATACTGCCGTTGGAGTTGAGCGATTTCGATCGTCTTGTGTGTCTTGAAGTGGGGTCGGAGCGCGAGCCCGCGTGACCGTGCGTACTCCGCCATCTCCGCGATGTTCTGCTCGAGCCGATCGAGGTCCACAACCAGGCAAGGCGTATCGAGCTCTTTCCGATAGTGTGCCCCGTTCATTGCCCTTCCCTCTCCTCGGGTATCGCGTTCAGCGGCAAGATGCGAACGCGCCGACCTTCCACGCGCAGTCGTCCAGCAGCGTAGAGGCGAACCGCCTCTGGGTAGATTCGGCACTCTTCCGCGAAGACACGAGCAGCCAACGTCTCAGGTGTATCGTCTTCTTCGACCGGCACACAAGCCTGCAAGATGATTGGCCCACCGTCGAGCTCGTCCGTCACAAAATGGACGGTACACCCGCTGACCTTCATGCCGCTTGCGAGCACCGCACGGTGGACTCGCTCGCCATACATGCCCCGTCCCCCAAAGAGTGGTAAGAGCGACGGATGAATATTCATGATGCGCCAGGTATAGTCCGGGCGTACCGGTAACCGGCGCAGAAAACCAGCCATCAGCACCAGATCAATGGCTGAGGCATCGAGCGCGGCGTAGACACGCTCCGCAAAGACTGCTCTGGCACGCCCTTTGAGGGGATGATCACGAGCGGCACCCCCGCCGCGCGAGCGATGTCATTCCCTGGAATGTTCTCCCGGTTGCTGACGACTAACTCGATCCGCCCAGGGAGCTCAGCCCGCCGCTGAACCTGCAGCAGGTTGGCAAGTGTCCGCCCGCCTCCGGATATGAGTACGCCAATCCGTAACTCTCGCACGCGTTCTCCTCGCATTCGCTCCTCGTCACCCTGAGAAGTATCGGCCGTCGTTCGCTGCCTGTCACGTCTCCGATGTTCAGTACAATCGAGTCGTGACCCGCGCACGAACGCGCAGCGCGGGTCGGCATTGTGTGGCAAGCGGAGGCAACAAGACGTGTCTCAACCGAGCAATACAGCCGCCGTAAGGGGCAGGACCACAACTCCCCCGACCGACAGCGTCGTTATCCTCGATTTCGGTTCGCAGTATGCCCAGCTGATTGCCCGCCGGGTTCGCGAAGCCAATGTGTACTGTGAACTTGTGCCACACGACGTGAGTTGGGACGAGGTTGCTCACCTCCAGCCCAAAGGGGTCATCTTGTCCGGAGGGCCAGCCAGCGTCTACGAACCGGACGCTCCACAACTTCCTCAGTGGGTTCTGGAAAGCGGCCTTCCTGTGCTGGGAATCTGCTACGGGATGCAACTCCTGGCACAGGCGTTTGGTGGCACGGTGGCGCCCGCGCAGCAGCGCGAGTATGGCCCTGCACTCGTCGAGGTCGTGACCGAGCACCCGATCTTCACAGGCTTGCCACAGCGCTTTGACGTCTGGATGAGCCACGGGGATCGCATCGATGTCCTACCACCCGGTTTCGTCGCGCTCGCGCGCTCGGCCAATGCTCCCTTCGCTGCCATGGCACGCGGCAATGTGATCGGCTTACAGTTCCACCCAGAAGTCGCTCATACTCCGCTCGGGGCCGCAATGCTCCGCAACTTCCTCTACGACATCTGTGGCTGTGCCCCGACTTGGACACCGGAATCGTTCATCGAGCGGGCCGTCCGCGACATTCGTGAGCAAGTCGGGAAGGACCGCGTCTTGCTCGCGCTCTCCGGTGGCGTGGATTCGAGCGTCACGGCAGCACTGATCCATCGCGCAGTCGGTGAGCAGCTCACACCCGTCTTTGTCGATACAGGCTTGCTGCGCGAGGGAGAAGCGGAGACCATCCGTGAGGTCTTCGGACGCCATTTCCGCATGCCGCTTGTTGCGGTCGATGCCCGTGAACGGTTTCTTGCTCGTCTTCGCGGTGTGGTCGATCCGGAAGAAAAGCGCCGCCGGATTGGCGAAGAGTTCATACGCGTGTTCGAGACGGTCGCACGCGAACGCGGCCCATTTCGCTTCCTCGCTCAGGGAACCTTGTATCCAGACGTTATCGAGAGTGCTGCTCCCAACGCCTCGCGGACAGCCGCCAAAATCAAGACGCATCACAATGTTGGCGGTTTACCCGAGGATCTCCAGTTCGAGCTCCTGGAGCCTTTGCGCTATCTCTTCAAGGACGAAGTCCGCGCAATCGGCCGGTTGCTCGGCTTGCCCGAAGAGATCGTGCAGCGACAACCCTTCCCCGGCCCCGGACTCGCCGTGCGGATTATCGGCGAGGTGACCGAAGAGGCGCTCGCGATCGTCCGTCGTGCGGATGCGATTGTCCGAGAAGAGATCGAGGCCGCTGGTCTGAGCGCTGCACTCTGGCAATTCTTTGCGGTGCTGTTACCTGTGAAGTCCACCGGCGTCATGGGTGATCAACGAACCTATGCCCACGTTGTCGCTATCCGCGCGGTAACCAGCTCTGATGCCATGACAGCAGACTGGGCACGGCTTCCGCATGACCTTCTCGGGCGCTTGGCGAACCGGATTGTCAATGAGGTGCCCGGTGTCAACCGCGTCGTCTATGATGTCACCTCCAAGCCACCAGCCACGATCGAATGGGAGTAAGGTATGGCTCGACGAGGCTTGACCGTCCTGGTCGTCGGGAGCGGCGGACGCGAGCACGCGCTGGTTTGGGCGTTGCAGCGCTCCCCATCCGTAGAGCGCGTACTCGTCGCACCAGGGAATGGCGGAACTGCCGCGATCGCGGAGAACTTACCTATTCCAGCAACCGATATTCCAGCGCTGGTCGCCACAGCGCGTGACTATCGTGTCGATCTGACGGTCGTTGGCCCGGAGGAACCTCTGGCGCGTGGGCTCGCGGATGCCTTTCATGAGGCCGGACTCCTTGTCTTTGGTCCGACGGCGGCGGCAGCTCGGATCGAGGCGAGCAAAGCATGGGCAAAAGATGTGATGCGAGCAGCGGGCGTGCCCACTGCCCACGCGACCATCGTTACCGCGCTCGAAGAAGCTCTCAGCGTCCTGGATACGATGCGATTTCCCCTCGTCATCAAGGCCTCGGGACTTGCTGCCGGCAAGGGTGCGGTCGTTGTCAACGACCGCGCCGAGGCAGAACGCGTCCTGCACTGGATGCTCGTCGAACGCGGTCTCGGATCCGCTGCCGACCAGGTCCTGCTCGAGGAGTACTTAGCAGGTCGCGAGGTTTCGTTCCTTGTCGTCACGGACGGAACGACGGTAGTGCCACTCCAACCTGCTCGCGACTATAAGCGGCTCGGGGACTCTGATACCGGTCCGAACACCGGTGGCATGGGTGCGTACGCTCCAGTGCCCGAGGTAACCCCAGAACTCCAACGCGAGATCCTTGAGCGGATCATCCATCCGACTCTGACAGAATTGGCACGGCGCGGCATAACCTACCGTGGAGTGCTTTACGCTGGTCTCATGCTGACTGAGCGAGGGCCAGCAGTACTCGAGTTCAACTGCCGGTTCGGCGACCCGGAGACCCAGGTTATTCTTCCTTTACTCGAGAGTAGTTTGGCCGACCTGCTCCTCGCCGCTGCGCGTGGCGAACTCCACAGCGTTGCCCCATTACGCTGGCGTCCAGGCGTGAGCGTCACAGTTGTCCTGGCCTCGGGAGGCTACCCTGGTTCCTATGCGACGGGGTACCCCATTGAGGGGCTTGATGCTCTGCCCGATGACGTGCTCGTGTTTCATGCTGGCACACGGCGAGAGAACGGACGAATCGTGACTGCTGGGGGGCGCGTTCTCAATGTCACCGCAGTCGCCCCGACCTTTGCAGCAGCACGCGAACGCGTCTACGGAGCGATCGACCACATCCGCTTTCCCGGAATGACTTACCGTCGAGATATCGCCTTGGCAGAAGTCGAGTCGGCCATCAAGCCGACAGCGCCACCGACGACCGGGACGGCGTGATCGCTACCCACCCGTGCCGCACCGCTGCCAGGATCGCATCCACGCGATCCTGAGCACCGAGCTTCCGCAAGATCGACGTCATGTGGTTCTTCACGGTCTGCTCGGTGATGAAGAGCGCCTCAGCAATCTCCTTGTTCGACATCCCTTGGG